>JAIXVO010000489.1 GCA_027482985.1 Cyanobacteriota bacterium | reverse complement strand
CGATACCAATACCATTATTCTGACGAAAGAAGCAATTCTACCCCAGTGGATTAAGCGTATCCCAGTTTATGACAAAAAGAATCTTTGGCTCAATTTGAAAGGGTATAAAAATAATACTTGGTTGATTCGTGGGTGGTTGATTCAGCAGATTATTAAACTGGCTGCGGCTCAATATGTGAACGAAGAAGTATTAGTTTTTGTAGACTCCGATGTAGCATTCATCAATGATTTTGATATTTTCTCCTTAGTCCAGCAAGATCAGGTGCGGTTGTTTAGAGTCAATCATCAAACCAGCTATGATGATGAAATTGGTCAACGTTGGAAAAACACAGCGAAACACCTCTTGGGCTTACCATTAGAGAATCAATATTATGATTTTTACGTCAGCCAGATCGTGACCTGGAGACGGAGCAATCTCCTCAAGCTGTATCGTCTGATTGAGAAGAACTTTCAGCAGAATTGGATTGAAGTGCTTTGTACGGTCAAAGATCTCTCAGAATATGTAGTCTATGGGATTTTTGCCAGCTATGTGCTAGGCGAAAGTGCTGGTCATTATGATAATCACCTCCAAAAAATTTGTGAGTGCTACTGGGAAACAAAGCCGATGTCGCCTGACGAGTTAACGGCTTTTTTCCAAACAGCTGACGCGGAAGATTACAAAGCCGTCATGATATCGGCGAAGAGTTCGATGGATCTCTCGATCGCGGAATTTGAATCCTTGTTGGTCAGTTAACCGCTACCGAGAGTTGGCACTAAAAATATTGAGCCGATCCTTGGCGACCCACCCCGTGACTTCATAACGCACTTTGGCCCACCCCTGATTCAAGCCGCTATTCCCACCGTCTTCGAGAAAAGTCAGCACCGATTCGGCTTCACCGGATTGAAATTTGGCTTGTGGACATTCGATCATCGCCATCGGGATCGCCTCGATCGCCCGCGCATTACGAATATTCATGAGCGGGGTCGCCTGGGCACTGGACGTAATCGGAATGCAGTCGGCGCGCCCCGTGAGGGCGATCGTTCTATCTCGCCCCGCAACGTCGAAGCCTGTGGCGGTGGGAGGAGGGGCGGCGGGTATTCCGGCCTGACTGGTAACTTTGGGAAACGTGCCAGCGGCCAGCAAGCCAAAGCAACAGAGCAATAAGAAGGCTCCTAAGCCCACGGCAACCCAGCGATCGCGCCCCACCGTATTCACCGTCACGCCAAAACTAATGGGAATGAAGGCAATTAGCACCAGGAGAAACCCCAAGAGCAGCAAGGTGAGAAACAAGGCAAAGCTGGCGAGTTGCTGAAAATCAATCATGGTCGGATGGTTCCCCGAATCACACCCCCGGTTCAGCAGCCCCGCAGCCAAGTTGCGGTGAGAATTTTCTGCAAAACCTTCAAAATTTATACCACGGTTGATTTCTCCAGGCATGGCTGAATCGTGGCCGCGACCGAAGCCGCTAACGCCTCCAGGTCATAACCGCCTTCTAAGCCAAACAAAATTTGGTGCGTCATCTGTAAACAGTACTCAGTCAGTAGCCCAAAGTCTCGCGGCTGGAGCGCCATTCCCGCCAGCGGATCATCCCGATTCGCAGCATACCCAGCGCTGATGATTAATAGATCGGGTTGGAATTGCGTCAAAAATGGGATGACGGATGTTTGGAAAGCGGCTTCATACTGAGCGATCGCACTTCCGGAGCGCATTGGCAAATTCAACACATTCTGGTGAAAGCCCTGCTCGCTCGCTGCCCCCGTACCCGGATATTGCGGCGATTCATGCAACGAACAATAGGCAATCTTGGGATGCTGTTCGACGATCGCCTGGGTGCCATTCCCGTGATGCACATCCCAATCCAGAATTGCCACTCGATTCACACCAGGATTCTCCAGGGCATAAAAGGCCGCGATCGCCGCATTCGCAAAGATGCAAAACCCCATCCCGCGTTCCCGCACCGCATGATGACCTGGAGGCCGCGCCAGCACAAAACTCGGTTTGCCCGTCTGCAAGACCTCCTGCACCCCATCGATCCACGCATTCACCGCCAGTTGCGCAATTTCAAACGTGCGCGGCGACACAGGCGTATCTGCATCCAGATAGCCACCTCCGCGATTCGCCAGCATCCGCACCGCTTCAATGTATTGGGACGTGTGCACTTGGGCGATCGCAGCCAGGGGCGATCGCAGTGCCACCGCTGTCGGCAGTTTCCACTCCAGCTGATCGGCCCACGCTGCCGCCTGCAACTTATTTTTGATCGCCGTCAGTCGTTCAGGCTTTTCCGGATGAAAATAACCCGTTTCATGTAGCAAAAACTCATCAGAGTAGATGATCGGCAACATGGAGCAATTCTGGAAGGAGAAGGGTATGGAGGAATTATAGGGGAAAGGAGGGAGGGGAGGAATCTGAGGGAGGGAAAGGGAGGGGAATGCAGGGAAAGGGAGGGCAAGAAGGGAAGGGGCAGTGGCAAGGTTGGGATGGGATGAGGAGACGTGCCGATGGCAGATCTCGAGGCGCGGCGTGGATTTTCCCTCCCTTCCCCTTCCTCTATCTCCCTTCCCCTTCCTCTCCTTCCCTATCCCTCTGCCACTGGCGATCGCGTTAACTCCTTCAATTGCCTCATTGCGGGACAGAGGTAGGCGACGATCGTGACCACCAGGATGGTGCCGATGCCGCCACTAACGACGGCGATAACGGGCGAAAAGAGGGCGGCGACAAGGCCAGATTCAAAGCCCCCCAGTTCGTTCGACATGCTGATAAACACACTGTTGATGGCGGAAACACGCCCCCGCAGATGATCGGGTGTCCAGAGTTGGGCGAGGGTGTGGCGGATGACGACACTGATATTGTCGAGGGCACCCGTGAGCAAGAGCATTAGCAGAGAGAGCCAGAGCGATCGCGAGAGGCCAAAGACGATCGTCACGATGCCAAATCCTGCCACCGAACCCAGGAGGGCTTTGCCAGCGGGATTGATCGGCGGCAGGTTGACCAGAATCGCCCCCATGATTAATGCCCCGATCGCGGGAGCGGCGCGCATCCAACCGAGTTCGACGGCACCAACGTGGAGAATTTCTTTGGCGTAAACGGGCAGCAGGGTGACGGCACCGCCCAGCAAGACGGCAAATAAATCGAGGGAAATGGCCGCCAGCACGACTGGATGTTGGCGCAGAAAGACAAATCCGGCAGCGAGCGATCGCAGGGATAACCGTTCGCCCTGGCTTAAGGAGGGCTGGTTAGGTAAGCGGGCAATCAACACTATGTAGACCAGCGTGGCTCCCGTGGCGATCGCGTAGACGGGCACCGCCCCTTGCAACGTAGCAATCAGCAGACCCCCCAACGCAGGCCCAAACACTGAAGCAAATTGAAAGACGGTACTGTTCCAGGTGGCGGCATTCGTGTAGGCTGTGGCAGGAATATATTGCCAGAGCAGCGCATCGGTGGCGGGTTTATGAAAGCCGCGCGCTAATCCCGACAGGAACAAACACCCGTAGACCCACCCAATAGCAGCTTGATAGAACGACACCAGCGTTAAGCCCAACGCACTCACAGCCATCAAGCCGCCGCAGATCAGAATGATCCGTTGCCGATGGGCATGATCCGCGAAATGTCCTGCCAGCACTGTGACCGCCATGATTGGCAGAATCTGAATTAAGCCCACACCGCCCAGCACCAGCGGATTGCGCGTTCGTTCGTACAATTCCCAGCCGACCGTCACAGTTTGCATCTGGAACACCGTCAGCAAAATCAGCCGCGCGATCGCCAAATTCCGGTAATTGCGATACCGCAACGCTAGAAACGGATCAGTTTTAGCCCTTGAAGGGAACCAGCCCATGATTGTTGTTAACCTCAAGTGATTAGCATCAGAAAGTGATTGGCATCAGAAAGTGATTGGCATCAGACTATGGGCCGCAGACTATGGGCCGCGCCCTGGGCGAGGCGATCGAGGCCATCCGCATCCAACCGACACAGCCTCACCCCCTCCCGAATCTGTGCCCCTTGCTGCTGATAGAACGCGATCGCAGCCTGATTCTGGGTTGCCACCGTCCATTCGATGCGCCCACAGTGACGGGCTTTGGCAAGAGTGGCAACGTACTGCACCAGCGCTGCACCAATCCCCTGTCGTCGCCAAGTGGCTGACACAAACAGGTCATCTATCCAGAGCGTTGGTTGCGCTAGAAAACTGGAATACATCGATGAGAACAACACAAACCCCACTGCCTGTTGTTCGACTGCGGCAAACCCGACCTCGGCACAAGGAAATTCTCCAAACAACGTCTGTTGCAGGGTGGTGGCAGTTGCCACCAGCGGATCACGAAATCCATCGAAGTCAGCTTTTTGTTGAATGAACGCCACAATTTGATCGAGATCTGCGATCGTGGCGGCTCGAACTTGAAGAGGGAGCACCATAATTACCAGGTTGAAACTGTTGATCCGACTGTAGACAGTCCACTTCTAGATGTCCAATATATAGTTAGAGGCAGATTGATACTTTCAACGTATAAGTGATGGAATTGCGGCACTTGCATTACTTCATCGCAGTGGCCGAAGAACTGCACTTCAGTCGCGCGGCAGCTCGGTTGCACATGGCTCAACCGCCCCTCAGTCAGCAAATTCGCCAACTGGAGGAAGAACTGGGCTTCCAGTTGTTTCATCGCACTCAGCGCAAAGTGGAATTGACCGCAGCCGGACACATTTTTCTGGCGGCAGTGCGGCAAGTGTTGCGATCGCTCGATCAGGCAGTGCAAAAAGGGCAGCAAGCCAGTCGGGGGGAAGTGGGAAGATTGGCGATCGGCTTCGTCAGTTCCACGGCCTACAACATTCTGCCGCCGATTTTGCAAGCCTTTCATCGCCAAACGCCAGGAGTCAAACTGGAACTGCAAGAACTGACCACCCGCGAACAAATTCAAGCCGTTTTGAGTGGCAAGCTAGATATTGGGTTTGTTCGTCCACCCGTCGAAGCCGCCGAACTAACCGCGACGATTATTTTTCGCGAACCGCTGATGGTCGCCCTGCCAGAATTTCATCCCCTCCGCGATCGCGACACCATCTCCATCCGCTTACTGGTCGATGAACCCTTTATCATGTTCCCCCGCCCCGTTGCCCCCGGTCTCCATGACCAGATTTTGAGTGTCTGTTTGCAAGCAGGCTTCAATCCCCAAGTAACCCAGGAAGCGATTCAGATGCAAACGATCGTCAGTCTGGTCGCCGCAGAAATGGGTGTCGCGATCGTCCCGCTTTCACTCCAGAATTTGCAACGTCAGGGGGTCGTCTACAAGCCCTTGCAGGAAGTCACGCCAATGGTGGAAGTTGCCCTAATTTTTCGCGTTCAGCCCAGCCCGACCGTGCAGCGGTTTGTGGAGACGGCGGCGGGGGTCTGTGGAGATGGGGGTTAGGGGTTAGGGATTGGAGTTAGAGATGATTCATGTTAGGACTCCTGACTTCTGGCTCCTAACTCCCCTGACTCCCTTTCCCTTCTTTCCCCTCCCTCCACCTTTCACTGCCGTTTCCGCAATATTTCCAGCAACTTGGTCGAGAAGCTCGGCAGAGGGGCGATCGCTTCGACTTCGGTGTGCGTCACGGGATGCTGTAATCGCAGTCGCCACGCGTGCAATGCCTGACCGGGGACATTCACCCCCAGCGATCGCCCCGCACTGTAAACCGGATCACCGACGATGGGATGACCCATGTGTCCGGCATGAACGCGAATCTGGTGGGTGCGTCCGGTTTCTAGCGCAAACTGGATCACGGAGTAATTCCCCAGGCGTTCCTGTACTTGCCAGTGGGTGACGGCTCGTCGTCCGCCTTTTTCTTCCGGCACAACGGCCATCTTCTGGCGATCAACGGGATGCCGTCCGATGGGTGCGTCGATGGTGCCGCTGTCGGCTTTGGGAGAGCCATAGACGATGCCCCAATAATCGCGGCGGGCGGTTTTGTCGTGGAACTGTTGTTGCAGGTCAAGATGGGCGCGATCGCTTTTGGCAACGCAAATGGCTCCCGTCGTGTCCTTATCCAACCGATGCACGATGCCGGGACGCTGCACACCCCCAATCCCCGACAGGGTGCTTTCCCCAGTAGCAGTGCGGCAGTGCCACAGGAGGGCATTCACCAGGGTGCCGTGATAGTGACCGGGAGCCGGATGCACGACCATGCCCGCTGGTTTGTTCACAATCAGCAGATCATCGTCTTCATACAAAATGTCGAGGGGAATATCCTCCGGCGGAATGTCTAACGGGGCGGCATCGGGAATCAGGATGCGAACCCGATCGCCCAACTGCACGATCGCCTTTTTCGAGTCACAAATCTCGTCATTCAGCCACACCTGCGACTGGCTAATCAACTTCTGGATGCGCGATCGCGACAGATCCGCGAGTTGCTCGGCGAGAAAAGCATCCAGGCGATCGCCCGCCTCTTCTTCTTCAACAAATATTTCAACGTTTGCTGTCAACTTTACATTGCCCCCATCGCGTCCCCCTCTCCATTATCCTGGCAATATTCCATCGCCCCTCGCCAAAATGTGGGAACTTAGCTTAATTCATCCAGCCAAAGTGAGCGGCTCCTTTCCCAAAGGGGATTTGTTGCCCCTGGGCGATCGCAAAAAAGTGGTCAAAACACTGTCTGACCTCTATCCAGCGTTTCGGTTTCCGGCCTATCCCAAGTTTCCCAACATCGGCACCATCACCGAAGAAACCTACCACCTCGACTTCAACATTCCCGACCAGAGAGCGATCGTGATGATTGGGATTGATGTCTATGAGGGCGAAAAAGCAGACATCCTGAATCTGCTGCGTCCCTTGTGTGAATCCACCCACTGGCGCATCCTCGACCTGACGCAAGGCGAACTGCTATAAGCGCCGCACTACCAGCAAGTGCCACCAAGATAACGAGTCGGACAGTTAGTGAGAAAAACGTCGTCATTTGCGAGAAAGTTAGAAAATTACGTGTAGTGATGAATGAAATTCATCACTACAACGCAACCTTGCGAAGCAAACTGGTTACGGGCTGAATCCTTAATTTTATTTAGCCTTTACAAATACCATTACCCAACTGGCGGTCAGCGATCAACGCACTCGGTGTCAAGCGGCTCAGCAAACTGGGCTGGACATATCGAGGTTTCCGGCAATTTGTCCATACGCCATTGCCAGGGTTGGGCGGAAAACTGGTTTTCAAATGGTGAACCAGTGCATCGTGGAACGTGGTGGCGATCGCTTATTTGCACCGGAGCGAATTGAAGACGTTGGCGGCTTGTTGGTCGGCATTTTGCCCGATCGCGGTGAGGGTAATCTGCCGTTTGCTATTGTCGAAAATGGCGATCGCGTCATATTTGACTGCATTCACGGGTGGTAATTCTGCTGCCAGCGTCAGTTCACCCGTTTGAACCCGTACAGGGACAACTTGATTGCACAACTGCAAATCTTTTGTATCACTAGAAGTGACTTGAAAATCTTCACCGGAGCGGTAAGAAAAGGAAAAGTCCGGCGACCCAAACAGCGGGTTCTCATCTGTGCTTTCTGTTGGCCCTGGGGTTGGCATCGCACCTGGTTCAGCAGCGGTTTCTACATCCAGCGGCACTCGCGCAATGAAGAGTTCGACTCCGGTCGCAGCGGCGATCGCGGCTTCACTCATGGCGGCGGGATTCTGCGGAAACGTCGAACTGCTGATGATGGCGATTTTCGCCCCGCCTAAATTGGCTCCAAATACGCCCTGCGCCTGCCCCGGAAGTTGGTAGTCCACCAAGCTGCGGGCAATCACGGTGGCGCGTTGGGGATCGGCAGCATTGCTGAAGAACTTATACATCAAACCTGCCAGCCCGATCGCGACGAGTAAAACACCCCCAGCCGCGATCGCGATCGTCTCCCAAATCGTGACTTGGAATTGCGGTTTGGGCTGAGGGTCAGGGGTGTCTACCATGAGTCACGGGGCAAAAGGGCGGGGGGACGCTCACGGGAACGCCCCCTGTGGGGATTCTAAACCTTTTTCAGCCAGCTAAACATCGCTCGCAGGTCTTTGCCCACTTCTTCAATCGGATGTTCTGCTTCCCGCCGCCGCATCGCCGTAAAGCCCGGTTTACCCGATTGATTTTCCAGCACAAATTCGCGGGCAAACTGTCCGGTTTGAATTTCTTGCAGGATCTTCTTCATTTCAGCGCGAGTGTCATCCGTCACGATCCGAGGGCCGCGTGTCAGGTCGCCATACTCAGCCGTGTTGGAGATGCTGTCGCGCATTTTCGCCAGCCCACCTTCCACAATCAGATCCACAATCAGCTTCACTTCATGCAAACACTCGAAGTAGGCGAGTTCGGGCTGATAGCCTGCCGCCACCAGGGTTTCAAACCCAGCTTTGATCAGAGCACTCAAGCCGCCACAGAGCACCACTTGTTCGCCAAACAGGTCAGTTTCAGTTTCTTCCCGGAAAGTGGTTTCTAACACACCCGCCCGTGTGCCACCGATGCCCTTCGCGTAAGCCATCGCGCGATCGCGCGCCTGACCCGTCGCATCCTGATACACGGCAAACAAGGCCGGCACCCCTTCACCCTGCTCATACGTCCGGCGCACCAGATGTCCAGGCCCTTTTGGAGCCACCATGACGACATCGACATCCTCAGGGGGCACCACCTGCGCGAAGTGAATGTTAAAGCCGTGCGCAAAAGCCAGCACCTTACCTGCCGTCAGGTTGGGGGCAATTTCGTTGGCATAAACCGTTTTTTGCACTTCATCCGGCAACAGAATCATGATGAAGTCTGCTTTTTGCGCCGCTTCTGCCACGGAATGCACCGTCAGCCCAGCCTCTTTCGCTTTTGCTGCCGACTTACTACCGGGATACAGACCCACAATGACATTAACGCCACTATCCTTCAAGTTCAAAGCATGAGCGTGCCCCTGAGAGCCGTAACCAATAATCGCAACCGTTTTTCCGTTCAACAAATCTAAATTGGCATCCGCGTCATAATACATCCGAGCCATGATGGGTTTCTCTCCTTAGCAAGCGCCGAAGTCTGTGCAAACTCTCCAT
>JAIXVO010000290.1 GCA_027482985.1 Cyanobacteriota bacterium | reverse complement strand
TCCAATCGGGGTGGGCGGGGCAACCGGGAATGTTAATCACGGGTAAGCCGGCTTGGGAGCGGTAGTCGCTGCCCAAAAAGCCGCCTTCCTGTCGTTTCAGAAATTGCAAGCCGACGGATTCACTGGGATTCGGTTCCATCGCGGGAATGCCGCCCCAGGTCGCACAATCACCCACCGCGACGACGAAACTGGCGACAGCAGCCAAATCCGCCAACCAATCTTTCATTGCGCGTCCGGCAAAGCGATTCCAGGTGCCAGTGCCGTTGGGCGCGTTTACCACACTGCCCTCAAATACGAGAATATCGAGGGCAATTTTGCCGTTGATGCAATCTTGCAAGAGTTGTTGCAGTTGCACTCCGAGTTCTAACCCCAGGGAGGGGTGCCACAGGACGTTAATTCCGAAGTCTGTGATCAGGTCACAAACGCTCGGTTCTTCGGCATTCAGAAATGACATGGTGTTGCCAGAACAGGCACCACCCTGGAGCCAGAGGACATTGACCATACCTACCTTCAGCTACCCTTTAGCTTGTAAAGAATCTGGACAAATTCACAACCTGAATCGGTGATTAGAGTCGCGTTGCCTTGCCTTCTCTGTTGACCAGAACGTTTTGCAGGGCAAAGTGTAAAATCGCGATCGCACCCACAGCAACGCAATCCCGAAAACCATAAAGGTTATCCTCCCTTATGTTTTTGGATTTGATTCTGCTCCTTAACAAAGAATTCTGTTTTGCCTATTTCCGGCTTAAATATTTGTCTTCAATGCGATGCTGAAGGCTTAGTTCAAATTTTTTCTAAAATCTTTGAATCTAGCTTAGGGAAGTCATTTTACTTTTGGAAACTATCTAGTCAGATTAGTTTATAAGCGAATTCAAGGGCATGACATCCTGATTTGTAATCATTGATTCTGTTGTGGAATTGTATCGCTGGCAAGTAAATTTTATGAAATAAACAATTCTGTAATTGTTTATAGCAAGAGCAACGGGCGGCTATATCTAATTCACATTTCGAGATGAAATGAGATGAATCCTGAATTCTTACTTAAGCTCTTCCCGAAAATCAGGAATCTTTAGTATTTGTGGATATTAGTCTCTTAATTGAGTCTCTGGCTTTTGGGAGATTGAACAACTGCTGGGTTCGCTAACCCACTTTGGGTGCTGGCAGGTTCGATCCCTTGATTTAGATCGGGTGTTGGTTTAGCTCACTATTCGCAGGAGAAAACGTGTGGCCTCTAGCATGACGGATGCGGCGGTGAAGGCAGCGATCGCGGCAGTGGAATCGGAAACCGCCACGGTAGTTGAAAAAGTGGAAATGCTCATCGAACTGGCCACCAGTTTTCAGCAGAAGCCGAAGGACGCTGAACCGCTGTGGCAGGCGATCGAGCTGTATCGAACGGCGATCGATTTCAGTCAGGACTACCCCCTCTTACGGGCGCGGGCGCAGGCTGGCATGGGCACGGCTCTCCGCAGCATTCCCGATGAAGGGTCGGAATTACTGCAACATGCGCGGGATTGCTACCAATCGGCATTACCCATCCTGCAAGAATATGCTTCGCCGGAAGAAGTGGCCGAGGCAGAAATGAATTTGGGACTGGTGTTACAATCGCTGGTCGCCTTCCATCAAGCCCGCCTACCCGATGCGATTCAAGCCTATCAACGGGCGTTACGCGTATTTACCGGAGATGCGTACCCGCAGGAATTCGCGATTTTGCAGAACAATATTGCGATCGCCTATCTCTCGATGCCGCTCTCTGCCGAGGGAGACGATATGCGGCAAGCGATGGCAGTGCAATCGTTTCAGCAAGCGTTGGAATGGATTACCTTAATCGACCATCCCAGCGAGTATGCGATGTTGCAGAACAACCTCGGCAATGCGTTGCAATATTTACCCAGCACCCACCCAGTCGATAATAATTTACGCGCGTTGACGGCCTACGAAGAAGCATTGAAGGTGCGAACTCTCCAGGATACGCCCTTAGAATACGCCAACACGATCGCCAACAAAGCCAATGTGTTGCTCAACCTGCCCGATGATTTGGAGCATCCTGAAGCCGGGAATGTCAATTACTTAAGACAAGCTCAGGACTTATTTCAGGAAGCCGCCACGATTCTTCAGCAATTCGGACGATTAGAGCAAGCCGAAGCCATCCAGCAAACGATTGAGGAGATCACAGCAGAGTTGAATGGATGATAGGTTGAATTCATTCATGATTGTTTCCTTAAATCCATGAATTCACCCAATGGTAAAACTATCAGTACCCCCATAGGAGCAGCTATGAACCAGATTATTCAAGAGTTTTGGCATGATCCCCTCGTGCAAGATTTGATCGCTAATTTCCTAAATGGCGAAATCGATTTAGCCACAGGCGCAATCTGGCTAACGATCGCGATTCTCTTTGCGATCGCTGGCGGCGCGATCGGCGGCATGTTACTGGCCGGTAAAGACCTCGGCTACCGTCTCGCCGCCATGATTGGTGGACTCTTCGGTCCCGCCGCCGTCATTCCTGCCACGGTGTTAGGTTTGTTGGCGTTGAGAATTTCTTAAGTGGGTAATGGGTCATAG
>JAIXVO010000138.1 GCA_027482985.1 Cyanobacteriota bacterium | reverse complement strand
TGTGTCGCTTCGGTGGCTATGGCGGCGAAACGTCCTGTGCCGAGGTGCGCACGCCGGAGCAGCAAATTATTATTGATGCGGGCAGTGGGTTGCGATCGCTGGGCTACCAACTGGCTAAAGAAGCTTGTGGGCTGGGCAACGGCGAACTCCACTTACTCTTCACCCACTTCCATTGGGATCATTTGACCGGATTACCGTTCTTTCTGCCGCTGTTTATTCCTGGCAATATCATTCACGTTTATGCCGTCCAGCCAGAGCTGCCGGAGGTGTTTCGGACGGTCTTTCAAAAACCCTACTTCCCAGTGCCTTTAGAGCGACTGGATGCGCAGATTAAGTATCATCAACTGCTGCCCCGGCAACCGTTGCAATTAAATGACATGACGATCACTCCCTACGAAATGGATCATCCCGATGCCTGTTGGGGCTATCGAATTGAAGCGGCTGGTAAGGTGTTGGCTTACTGTGTCGATAATGAGGCTAAACGCATTTCCCGTGACGAATTAGGGGCAGATTTGCCCATGTATCAAGATGTCGATGTGTTAGTGGCGGATGCCCAATACACATTGTTAGAAGCAACGGAACGGGTGGATTGGGGGCATGGGGCAGCCCCGGATGTCCTGGAAATTGCCATGCGGGAAGGGATTAAGCGGGTGTTGTTTGTGCATCATGATCCGGCAGCGGCGGATGACAAAATCGCGGCGGCGGAACAGCAAGCGAGAGGGTTTTATGAAAAGCAATTGCAGATGAATCCTGGCACTGCCCTGAAATTGCATCCCGTCGATTGGTGTTTTGCCCGCGATGGCATGCAAGTTACGGTTTAGGCAATCTGTTGTTGCATGAGTTGGTGAAACAGTCCGTCTTGCTGGATCAGGTCGGCAAATTTGCCCTGTTGCACGATGCGTCCGGCTTGCAGCACGTAAATGCGATCGGCGTTTTGGATGGTACTGAGGCGATGGGCAATCACAATCCGGGTGATGTGCAGGCGATCGAGGCTTTCGCTGACGATCGCCTGGGTGCGATTATCGAGTGAACTGGTAGCTTCATCGAATAGGAGAATGCGGGGTTTGAGGGCGAGGGCGCGGGCAATGAGGAGACGTTGGCGTTGTCCTCCAGACAAATTACTCGCCCCCTCGCTGACCACCGTATGCATCCCCATTGGCATGCCGCTAATATCATCGGCAAGTCCAGCATAGTGGGCGGCATCCCAGGCTTCTTCCATCGTGATCAGGGCATTCCCAGCAATATTTTCAAAAATGGAAGCGGTACTGGTGCGGCTATTTTGCAGCAATACGCCCAATTGTCGCCGCACTGCATGAATATCTAACCCGCACAAATCATAGCCATCATAATAAATCTGGCCTGATTGCGGATGTTCAAATCCCAGCAGCAACCGAAACAGCGTCGATTTGCCACTGCCAGAGGACCCGACGATCGCCACAAATTCCCCCGGTTCGACGGCGATCGTGACATCCTGCAAAATGGCTGGCGCATCGGGACGATAGTGAAACGTCACCCGATCGACCAGCAACTTGCCGGATAATTGCCCCGGATCGGTTTTGCCTGCATCGACTTCGGGACTGGCTAACAGCATCGGCTGTGCCCGTTTCCACAGCACCATCACCAGCAACACACTCAGCAGCGTATTACTCAGATCCGTCAGCCCCATCATGAAGCTGCCAAAGGCGACATTGAAGGCGAGAAAGGTGCCGATCGAGAGTTGCTCCGTCAGTTGAAACGGACTCCCCACTGCGGCCAAGCTAAAAATGAAGGCGGCACTGATGATGGGTAACAGCTGATTGAATACCAGCAGGAAGTCTGACAGTTGTTGCAAATTGAGTTTTAACTGTTGCTGCAATTGGTATTGTTTGCCCCAATGGGCGAAAGTGCGGGCTTCGGCACCTGAAACCCGGAGTTTCGCTACCCCTTGAATCAGTTGCACCATCAGCCCAAACAGTTTCCCTTCCAATTCCTGCAAGGGGGTGAGATGGCGCAACATCAGGTTGCCCGACAGCAGGGTGACTAGCCCCATCACCAGCGCCACCGCGATCGCCACCCAGGCCAGTTGTCCCCCGTAATAAAACAGCAGCAATACATTGACCAGGGCAAACAAGCTGGTGAACAACGTGCGTAAGATCGCCCCACTCACCTGCGTGCGAATGGTACTGATGATGGAAACCCGTTCCCGCAAATCCCCGATCGCAAATTGCCGAAAGAACGGCACCGGCAAACTCAATAAGCGATCCCAAAATGCCGCCTGGGTGGAAGCTTCCATTAAGGTTTCAATGCGCAGTAAGGCCGTGCCCTGCACCAGTTGAAACACCAGTCCCCCCAAAACGGTCGCCAATAAGCCTGCCCCCAGTTGCACCAACAGACCGCGATCGGCGTTGGGCACAACTTGATCGATCAGAATGGCGATGCCCTGTGGTAGCAACATACTCAACAGCACGATCGCCAGTCCCGCCACTGCCACCAGGAGCCAATCTTTCCCGGTCCCCCGACTACCAAATCGCCACACATCCCCTAACTGGAGCACCCGTTCCGGCAAAGACCGATAGAACATATACGCCACGGGAGAGAGCAGGGCGCGGTTGGTGGCAGTGATGGGGGTCGGGTGCGGTTGCGTCGGATCATGCAACTCATAGCGGCCTGGTGCTTTGGGAATCAGCGCCACGGGGCGGTTCTCCTGGCGGGTATAGGCGAGCAGGGGGCCACAGTCTTGCCGCCACCAGCGATCGCTGAGCAATACCCGTCGCATTTGCACACGGGAGGCTTGCACAATCGCTTGCAGCGGATCACGGGCGCGACTCAGCGTTTCGAACTTGAGCGGACGCAGGGGAATGCCCGTGGCTTGGGTGACGGTTTGCACCACTTGTAACAGGTGCCAGGTGTCCTGTTGTTCAGGCGGGAGTTTGGTTGGCGGCGGTGCATGATAGGCGGACGGGGCGACGGGATGGAGGACGGAGGCCAAAGCCGCGATCGCGCTGGTCGCCACCTGCTGACTCACCTGACCTTGCATCTGAAACTGTTCCCATTCAGCTAACTGGGATTGCTGTTCGGCATAGTCAAGCGCCTGCAAAAAAGCGGCATTGGCTGGCGCTAAAGTCTCCCAGGTGAGGGGGGCAGTGGCGGGGACATCAGGGGCACTGTCGCGGGGGGCTGTGGCATCGGAGCGGACTGCCGCTTGCCAGACGGTGAGACACCGCTGGCATTGGTGCTGCCACTCTGTCAGCAGGGCGATCGCCGCCGGATCGCCTTTCTCTAGCCAGGTTTGCCAGTGGTCAGGGGCAACGGTGACTAACTCGGTGGGTTCAATCGAGATGGCTAACCATTGATCAGGGGGAAACTCAGCGGGGAGCAGCCCGACGATCGCCGCTCCAGCGGTGACGCTGAACAGATAGCGCCGCGCCCCCGCGATCGCGCCCGTGGCTAGAGTGACGCGAAACAGGGCGACTTCCCCCGATTGCACGAGCCAAATTCCGGGGAATTGGTGCAAGGGCAGGACGTAATTACTGGGAATGGGCGATCGCTGCCCCAGTTGCCAAAGTGGGTGGTGAAAAGCTGCCTCCATCACATCCAGGTTTACGCGGGTTCGCTGGCGGTGACAGGCAATTGCGCAAAGTCAAAGGCTTGACCGCGTTTGATAAAGCCCTGAAACCCATCTTTCACGGCATCCGGTAAGGGGCCAGGTTGGTAGTGATACAGCCACATCTTGCGGCGAATTTCGACGGGCAATTGCACCAGTTCTGAATAATGAGCATGTACACTGCTGGGGAAGGGCGAAGTTTCGCAATCTTGAAAAATGAGATCGGCTGCATCGTATAAGCAGCGGTTCTCGCCTTCACAGAGTTTGGCATCGGTGGTCATAAAAATCTTGACCCCATCGACTTCAAAGAACAATCCATAGCTGGGAATGACAAAGAAGCCATTATCCACATGCACGACTTTAATGAGTCGAAATTGAATCCCTTCCCAATAAAAATGACCATTGGCATTAATCTTATGCAGTTTGAAGAAGGCATTCAGATCGAGAATTTGGCCTGCGACCGAGCGCATTCCCCCCGCCAACGTCCGATCCCAGATGTCGCTGGCTAGGTCATTACTCAGATATAGGTTGGGGCGATCGCAGCGATCGTCAAATTTTGTACTGAGGCCAATGTATTCCAGTCCGCCCGCATGATCGGCATGTAAATGGCTCACATAAATGTCAGTGATATCAGCGTAAGTATATCCTTCTAAAAATAAGGAAAAGCGAATGTCAGACCCACAATCCACCAGAAACTTGGCACCGCGATCGCTAATCAGCAGCACATTGGAGTGAAAGTTGTCCGCTCCCACGGTAAAGGCAGAACCAGAACCTAAAAAAACACATTTCATGATGGTGCCCAATCACTACATCCGGCTGGCAGGGGTCGTCGGGTCATAGAATCAGAGATAATTTTCCATCCTATACCAACTCTCTCCAGTAGGCCGCTTTTGTTAAAAATCACCTTACTTTTCCAGAGCGGCAGCGACCTCGGAGGTTTTCAAACCCTCCAGG
>JAIXVO010000293.1 GCA_027482985.1 Cyanobacteriota bacterium | reverse complement strand
TCGCGGTTATCAGACGATAGATTATGTGTTGAATGCCAAACAAGGTCAAACGATGAATGTGAGTTTGGCCACACGGCATGGTGCCACCTACTTCAACATCTTGGAACCGGGGCAAACCGAAGTGGCGATTTTTAACGGCTCAGTCAACGGCAACCAATTTGAAGGGACGCTCAAAAAAAGTGGCGACTATCGGATTCGGGTTTATATGATGCGCAGTGCGGCGCGGCGCAATGAAGTGGCAAACTACCGCCTGGAAATGATTGTGGGCGGCGGCAGTACGTCCAGTGGGGGTGATGCTACTGTGCCAGGGACGAATTTCAACGCGACGGGAAAAATCCCCTGTAGCATGGGCGATGGGCAACCGACGCAATCCTGTAATTTTGGTGTGACTCGCCAGGGCAATGGCAGTGGCATGGTGACCGTGACAAAACCAGATGGTCGCAAACGGGTCATCTTCTTCCAAAATGGGAGAGCCACGGGATATGACCAGAGCCAAGCTGATCGCGGTGCGTTTAGCAGCCGTAAGCAAGGCGATCTCACGATTATCCGCATTGGTTCCGAACGCTATGAAATTCCCGATGCCGTCATCTTTGGCGGTTAAGCGAGATCTCTGGCGGTAATTCCGGCATCTACCCGGACCATCAGTATAGGGCTTGAAACTGCTATGTCCAATTCATCATCTCAGCCAGTTGGGGAGCCGCCTGCCTCGCCTCACACGGCTGCCATTGAGCAACTGCAAGCCATTTATGGCAAACCCAGTCAGTCCGGATTTGGCAGTGCAGTCTTCTGCGATCGGGCTGACCCCACCTTACTCCTGGAAACCGTTGCCCTTCACTATTACCAGTATTTTCTGGGTGATCTGTGGGAACGATTTGGCGCTGCCACCTGGTTAACGAGCTGGCGGCAAGTGTATTTGCGAGACCCAGCCCACCCGCGCCAGATTGTGTCTGAATTGCAAACGCTGCCCGGTTCTGCAGCCCAGGGTGCCGCAGACCTAATTTTGACTAGCATCTCTACCCCAGCAGCCGGACAACAGGCGCTCTCGGCTGTTTACGATGATCCAGCCATGACTGACTTGACGATCTACACTTTGGGCGATGGGGCGGCGATGTCAGGGTTGCTGATCGCCGGACGCTATGACCATGAGGCAACCGTGTTGTTGGTGTTTTTGTTAGATTAAGCACTGGTGAATCTAGATCAGCAATCGTCGGAGGTTTTGCGAAACCTCCGACGATTGGGCTAGTTCAGGTTAAGCTTCGGTTGCATCTGCCTCCCCTTTGCGTTTCCGCCAAGCCGCTACTCCCATGCCAATCAGGCCAGGGAGGAGAGCTGGGGTGGGGATAGGAGTGGCCACAGCCCAGGTTTTTGATACATTAAACTCGGCTTCGCCATTACCAACCACATCTAAACTATTCAATACCGCTGAACTGTTCAAACTGCTCCAGTTAGCAAAACCAACATTTCCTCGAGTTGTTGTACCACTGACAGGTGTATTGGTACCAAACGCAAAATAAGGTCCCGTAAGACCGCCTGCGTTAGGAAAATTGAATCCGGTATTCACCAGGCTGGCGAATTCTTCAGCCAGCGCAGAGTTGTTATCTTCTGTACTTTGCAATAAATCCCCTGTAAACCAAATTTGCTGAGATAACTGAGTTTGCAAATCATTCCAAGTACCCTCCACTGTCGTCACATCGTAGATGCCCACACTGGTGGTAATTTGCAGCGCTTCTGCTGGGGCAGAGATGGCGCTGAGGGCGACGGTAGCGGTACCTACGGCAAACAGGGCTTTGGTTGCAAGCGATTTCATCATGATGGAAAATAAGTCCTTGATTTTTGAGTTATGAATGAACCAATCAAGGTAGATGCAGGTCAGTGAGAATTGCGCTGATTCAGGTCGCAAAGATCACTGGGTAAAGCCCACGATCGCGGTAGCACTAGGGTAATTGAACCCTGCGATCGGTGCTATTCAAGCGGCACCATCAGATTTCACATCAAAGAGAGGGTTTTATTCGTCACCCGTCTCTGAGTGCAATTACTGAGGTGGATGAACACTTTTGATATTATCGAGATGACCGCCCTAAAGCAATATCCAGAGATAGTTTTACGGTAATCTTCATCAACTCTTTGAATGATTAATCTTAAGTCTTCATATTCTTATGCCTCCATATCTAATTTATAAAATAGCGATAAAAAATATCTTCTTAACTACTTTTTAAGAAGTCACTCAGCAGTTTTTGATTATCTGAAACTTAGTTCGTCAGTTTAGTCAGTTTAGACGAGCAACTTTTTCAGTTAATGTAACGTACCGTGGTTTATGGCCACGCGATCTGTAATGACGGACTCAATTACATCCACAATCCTGCTCCTGGATGACACGGACAATTGCGAACCCGCTCGGCAAGCGCTAGCTGCTGTTGACGACGATCCCCAGGTAACGGCTTTGAGCGTATCCGCGATCGGGATGGAGCGGCGATGTCCGGCTTGCTCCTGGCGGGTGGTCGCACGACGGGCGAAGTCACAATTCTAGTTTCACTGCTGGATTAACCAGGGTAGGGGAAATGGCGGGTATAACAACAAGGTCAAGCGATCGCCACCGATTCACTCAGCCTCTCCTCGTGAGAGGAACTGGTACGGTTGCGCGATCGCCCACGGCTTCAATCGAATGAAATCACACCCCAGAAGCGCCGTTGGCAATGACAAATCGGGGTTGCTCCGGGGTTTGTTGCAGGGGCATTTTGCGCAAATCGAGAGGAGTCGTTAAAGCGTAGGGATGGGGGCGTAGAAAGTGGCATGATGGAAGCAGTGTAAGGGAAAAATTCATGAAAGCCTACGAATTTCCAGCGAAATTTACAGCCGATGGGCAGTTGGAATTGCCAGTTGACTTACAACAGCGGTTACGCCATCAGCCTGCTGCTCGGGTCATTGTGCTGATTGACGAAAGCGACGAGGAGGCTGCAAATTGGACCAGGATCACTTCAGCGCAATTTCTGGCTGGTTATAGCGAAGCGGATGAAATTTACGATCGCTGGTAAGCCATGACCATCTACCAATCTGGCGAAATCCTGCTATTGAACTTTCCTTTCACCAATGAAGGCTCGAAGCGTCGTCCCGCTCTCGTGCTGTTAGATACGGGAGATGCCGATGTAATTGTTGCCAGAGTAACGAGCCAAGCACCTCAAGTAGAGTATGATGCCGAGCTAGAAGCATGGCAAAATGCAGGATTAGCGTTGCCTTCGGTCGTTCGCTTGCATAAGCTCGCAACATTAGAGAAGCGGTTAGTTGAACGTCAGTTAGGACGTTTGACCGATAGTGACTGGCAAAGAGTTCGAGCGATCGTTCAACAACTTTGGACTTCGCTTTAAAGGCAGTGTACGAAACTAACCTCCCTTTGACCCTCGATTGAGCGTCTTTCATGCCCTCAATATCTGTCAGAATGTCGTAGTCTGCCTGTCTTTCTGTTGAACTCAGCCGTGTCTATGTTCTCATTCCATCGATCGCGTCGTTCCAGTATCCGGTTTGGGGTGATGTGTTGTCTCGCGATCGCCCTTGTCCTCTCCTGGGGGGCGATCGCCCACAGCCAACTGCCGACCGTGCTGGGTGACAATGCGCAGCGGGCGCTGAATCCACCCGATGGCGTGACCCGCGCGGGGGAATATGAAACCGCGACGATTCGATCGCCCCTGGATAACCAGGTGTTGTTTGAAATTACGTCTCCCACCATCTTTAATCGCGATCAGGTGCCAGAGGGCAAACTGCCTGTGGAAGTGCGGGCGCAGGAAGTGAATGAGCGGTTGTGGCGAGTTTTTTACCGCACCACAAGAGCCAACGAAACGCCTGTCGTCACGGTTGCCAAGCTGAATAACCGCCCCATCCTGGAAATTCAAGATGATCAATCGACGCGCCCGATTCGCCTGGTCACTGTGACCGAACCGGATGCTGATTGGAATGGGAAGGAACTGGATGAATTAGCCCAAGAATGGCAAAAAATCCTGCAATCGGAAATCGCTCGCTTTAAACAACTCACTGCGCCAGATGAGATCGGGCGACGAGTTAGTCAGGCATTGCAAATCTTGCTGGGGCTGATCTTAGCGACTGGTGTGATCTGGGGATTGCGACACTGGCTGCATCGGCGGCAACAGCAACTAGAAACGCGTTATCAGGCGCAATTAACCGCGATCGCTGCTGCCGAAAAAGCTCAAAATACCCAGGCTCAGACTATATCTGAACTGACGGCAGGAGAAGAAACAGAAGCGCAAGAAATTGCCGATCTGCGATCGTGGTTTTTGGCAACGATCACCCATCAAATGACGCTCAAACGCCAACTAGATATCAACAAATTCCTCAAGTGGCTATTGTTCTGGCTGTTCATCCTGCTGTGGTACTTCGGCGTTGGGCGGATCATGGCGACGGTGCCCGTCCTGATGCGTTGGAGTCTGTATGTCTGGGCGACTCCGCTCGCCTTAATTGTGATCTGGTTTGGCATTAGTTTAGCGATCCGGCTCAGCAAAAGCTTGATTGATCGTGTCCTGCACTCCTGGCCTGTGAACCCGCTCCTCCCCTTTGGCGAAGCCCAGCGCACCACCCTCAGAAGTAGCACGATCGCAGAAGCCTTAAAGGGCTTTTTTACCGCTGTGTTCATTATCATTGGGATTGTCTCGACTTTGAGTTTATTCAATGTTCCCACCGGATCAATTCTGGCAGGCGGTGCCGTGATTGGTCTGGCGATTTCCTTTGGGACTCAAAGTTTAATCAAGGATTTAGTCAATGGTTGTTTGATTTTGATTGAAGATCAATTTGCAGTGGGAGATGTGATTCAGATTGGGAATAAAGGCGGTTTAGTGGAAAATCTCAACTTGCGCGTGACTCAACTTCGCAATGGTGAAGGCGAACTCATCACCATTCCCAATAGTGCCATTAGTGATGTCAGTAATCTGACCCGACTCTGGTCACGAGTTGATTTTGCCATTGTGGTGGACTATGAAAATGATCCAAAGCAAGTGCTAGAAGTGTTACGGCAGGTGTCCCAGCAAATGTACGACGAACCCTTCTGGCGCGATCGCCTCCCCGAACTACCAGAAGTCTTGGGGATTGATGATCTCTCCCACACGGGTATGCTGGTGCGCGTCTGGATTAAAACTGCACCGATGGAACAGTGGAGCGTCGGGCGAGAATTCCGCCTTCGCGTGCGGCAAGCTTTTGAAACCCACCATATTCAAATCGGCAGACCCCAACGGGTGAACTACACGATCAACGCCTCCACTTCTGGAGTAGCAGAGGGCGGCCTGCATCGCTCCCCAAATTCTGCTCAGGAATGAGCATTAAATCATCCCGAATTAAGTGGCGATCGCGGCAAATTGGGTAGGGTCGAATGGTCATTCGCCCTGACAACGTAAATTTGCTGTGCCGCAGTTGCATCCCAACCAGGATTAAATGTATCGGAACGGCAATTTAAGTTGAGATCAGTTAACGGGACGGCATCAGCAGGGCGATCGCCGATAGAATTTGAATTCGGCATCTTCACCTCCGTTATCATGGCCAAACTTGAACTGCTCAACTTGAATAAAACCTTCAGTCCCAAAGTGGTGCCCGTTAAAGACATTAGCCTGACGGTTGAAGATGGAGAATTCCTGAGTCTGTTGGGGCCATCCGGTTGCGGCAAATCCACCATTTTGCGGATGATTGCCGGACTCGAAACGCCCACTCGCGGGCAGGTGCAGATCGGCGGGCAGGATGTGACGACGTTGCCACCAGGCGATCGCAACATTGCCATGGTCTTCCAGAGTTATGCCCTCTATCCCCACATGACGGTTTACGATAACCTCGCTGCTGGTCTCAAGCTCAAACGAGTGCCGAAAGGGGAAATCGATCAACGCATTCAATCCGTCTCCCGCATTCTCGGCCTGGATGACTTGATGCAGCGCAAACCGGGTCAACTTTCGGGCGGACAACGGCAACGGGTGGCGGTGGGTCGTGCCCTCGTGCGCCAATCCGCCGTCTTTTTGCTGGACGAACCCCTGAGTAATCTGGATGCCCTGCTGCGGGAAAATGTGCGGGCAGAGTTGAAACAAATTTTTGCCAGCCAGAATGCGCCTGTCGTTTATGTCACCCATGACCAGACGGAAGCGATGACCCTCTCAAGTCAGGTCGCGGTGCTCAACAATGGCTATTTACAACAATTGGACTCGCCCGATCGCATTTACACCCATCCCGCCAATCAATTTGTCGCAGGGTTCGTCGGCAGTCCCCAAATGAACCTGATTCCAGTACTACGGCAAAGTGGGGTCGTCCAACTGGGGGATTTTCAACTGCCCGTGGCGATCGCTACCGATGCGACTCAATTAGTCCTCGGCATTCGTCCCGAACATTTGCGTCTCGCTCAGGCGGAAGATTCCTGGACGGTCACCGGAGAAGTCTTCCTGGTGGAGAATTTGGGGATGCACAAATTGGTCAGCACTCGCATTGCGAATCAACAGGGAGCGCCGATTGTGTTGCGATCGCTCCTCTCCCCCAGCGAAGATTGGCACCAGCGGACGCTGACGCTGGCACTGCCACCCGAATTCACCCATTGGTTTGATGGCCAAACGGGAGCTGCGATCGGGAGATAGGCGATCTTCCACAAGTCTGGTCGTCGCGCGAGGCTCTGGTCAAAGCCACAATGCTGAGCTTGGGTGGCAGCCCCCCAAACCCCCCGAATTCAGGGGGGGGTTGCGTCCCCCGAACCCCCCCCAAAGGGCAACGCTGGGACTTCGCAAGACTCCTCTAGTGGTGACGTTGTTGATCTCACCGCTAGGAATGAGGCGTTGAGTTTCGTCAGCGCCACCCAACCTGCGCCAACTATTTGCTCACCTGGATGGTGGTGGATGCCTGGATGGGTTTGCCCTGGTGGGTGAGTTGACCGTGGTCGTTGGTGTTGAGGCTCACCATCAGGGTGTGGTTGCCGGGGGGGAGACTGGCGAGGTGATACCAGTTGCCGTAGAGCCGGGAGATCTTTTTGCCATCCACATACAGGTGAGCGTGACCTTCGTTGACACTGGTGCTTTTGGTGTTGACTCGCTCTGGGGCAAAGGTGAAATTCGTCACCTTGACTTCCAAATTCCAGCCGCTCATGGCATCCGGACGCACGACTAAGTTCACAGTCGGCACGGGTTGTCCGGCGGGGACTTCGACGGCTTTGTGGGTATGCCCTGCTGCCCCGTGATCATGCATCGCGCCAGGTTTCGGTTTCATTTCATGGGCGATCGCTCCCGAATGGGTCAGGATGCTGGGGGCGGTGGCGATCGCGGTACTGGCCAACAACAGGGCAGACAACATCGGAACAGGGATGATTTGCTGAGAAATTCGCATAGGAGGCTTAAAGGGTAATAGAACAAGATGCAGCGTCAAAATTCAGGTTCGCGGCTGACCGATCTAACTTTTCCAGCCAGCTTCGGACTGCTCCAGCACGTAGGCGGCAACGGCTTGGATTTGGTCGGGTTGGAGGCGAGTTTTGAAGGCAGGCATGGCCGCTTTGCCATTGGTGACTTGGGTGATAATCGCTTCAACGGAATCCATTCCGTATTGGTGGAGGGTGTCTGCTTTCAAGTTTTTGGCCGCGTTAATCAAGTTGTTGCCGTTCATATGGCAGGAGGCACAATTCGCACTAAACACTTTCGCGCCAGTCGCCACCACTGCTGGATCAGCCGCGGCCAGCGCCGGGGGCGCGATCGCCAGCAGCACACCAACCAATAGGACACAAGCGATCGCTAAAAATCTTTTCATGGGTTCTCCTCCACTCAATTGCAGTGCCAGCTTGAACGCTGAAAGCGGCACCCATAAAAATCCCCCTGGCAGGGCGCGGTGAAACGTCCCATCAGCGGGTTTAGGGGATGCTTTGCAGCATCTAAAGCTGTAGATTAATCGTCATTGTGGGGCAAATGGCGATCGCGATCAAAAGACAGCCTGTCAAACTTGCCAATTAGCGGGCGCGGGCGGAAAACATCGCCATTTGCCAGAGTTGTTCCAGTTGGGTGGCGGGCATGGTCATGTACAGGATGTCGCCCGCACTCAGGCAAACTTCTAACAGATTCCAGCCGTGAATGGTTTGGGCTTTGGTTTCCAAATAGAGGGGGACAAAATCGGACTCCATCGCCGCCTCTTGGACCCGCCGACCACAGAAGGGATGCGAGGGTGTGATCAGCGTTGCCATCGCGACCCAGAGACTATCCGCAGTCATCCCGTTGCCCAACACGCGCCCACCCAATGCTGCCGCCGCAAAGGCAGGAGCCACCAGATCCGCCGGACTGAGCACCGCATCAAATTCAAACACCAGTTGCGCCATCCAGGCAAATTCGGGGTCTTGATGACGCATAATCACGGGCACGCGGGGATTTAGCCCTTTCGCATTGAGGGCCGTTTCCAGATTCACCGTATCCGTACTGGTGACGGCTAACAACGCTTGCGCCTGTTCAAAATTCGCCGCTTTGAGGGAGGTGGGCAATGTCGTATCGCCTTGAATCACGGGAATCTTTTGCGATCGCACCGCATTCAAAAAGCGACAGTTGGGATCTTTTTCAATCACCACCACTTCATGCCCACAACTACGGAGATGCTGCACAATTTGCATCCCCAAGCCGCCCAGCCCACACACGACAAAATGATGGCGCTGCGGAATCCGCGCCGCTTCCCAAAAGCGATCGAAGCGCGTCCCCAAAATGAAATCATTCAGCAAGGCATAGGACAGCCCAATAATCGCCGCCCCCACCAGCATCGTGAACACGGTAAACATTTTGAGACTATCGGATGCCCCATTCACCCGAATCAAACTATCCCCCGCGCCAGTAATCATGCTGACCGAGAAATAGAGAGCATCAATCAGGGATTTGTCGAGAGTATTCGACAGGTAAAACAGCGCTGAAAACAGCACGATGATCAGCAACAACAGGGTACTGCCCAGGAGTGCCTGACTGTGCTGCCGCAGATAGTTGAATCCAGTTGCGAGTTTAGCAAATTGCTGCGAGAGCGATCGCTGCGGTGCCGTCCGGACATTCGGCTTCGTGCCCACAATCAGGCGATCGCCCACTGCCAGCACATGCCCCTGGACGACTGCCGACACCAGATCCAGCCGACCTTGTGCGGGTAAGTAATAAATCAACATGCGATCGCGGTCATCCCATAACTCACTCAGCGATCGCCCCAACCAGGCATGGGAGTCATCAATACAAATTTGGTGAATCGGCCAGGTTTGGTGAAACAGCTTGAGTTGCCCGATCGCCGTATTGCCCAACGCCGAAAACGCGAAAATCGGCGCTGCTAATGCCGCCACACTCATGGTGATATGGTCGGGAATCGTTTGATCCAGGCGATCTCCCAGGCTGGTATTGAACAACCGATTGACAATCCGAATCCGGGGATTCAGCACCCGCGCCTGCATCAACACCGCCAAATTCACTCCATCCTCATCATCCGTCAACACCAACGTCTGCGCTTCGCGAATGCCCGCTTCCAGCAAGGTTTCCGCCGCCCGCAAATCGCCAATAATGACATCATCTCCCTCGCCCAACAACGGACGATTGTGGATCCCCGTTACGCGAGCACCCTGTTGTTTTAACAAGCGAAAGATCTTGTAGCCCGTCGCATCCAGGCCACACACAATTATTCTGGACTTCATATCAGCAAAGGACATGGATCGTTCCCTACCCGCACACGTCGGTCACACGCTCACCCCCGACTGCACCAACTCTGCGAACGGTATGACCTGAAACGCTGATTGTCGGATAAATTCCCGTCAGGGGTTGTAGCGATCGCGGCTAAATAGGGACGAAAGTGGTGCCAGCTTGGGCAATTAAGTTAGCGGCATTCACACCATCCAGGCGAGCCAGTAGCTCAGTCGTGGCAGTATCCCGAATCCAGGTTTGGGTCAAGCGTTGAGTGATCGAGAGTTGGCCAAAAGTCAGCCCATTGGCTAACCCGAGTTGATCCTCACCTAGCCGAAAATCCAGGATCAGATCAGCGCCTGCACCGGACACCAGGGCGAAAGTATCAGACCCCGCATTACCCGTCAGGCGATCGCTACCCGCCCCGCCATACAGCAGATCATCGCCCGCCCCGCCATACAGCAGATCATCGCCATCGCCGCCGAATAGCAGATCATCGCCCTCACCGCCATACAGTTGATCATTGCCCGTTTCGCCCTCAAGGGTGTCATTCCCCGCCTGCCCATAGAGGCGATCGTTGCCCGTGCCGCCCCAAATTTCGTCATCGCCCGCGTCGCCGGAGAGAATGTCGTGCCCCCCGAAGCCGAAAATGCGATCGCTGTTCACCGTACCCACCATCGTGTCCGAGAGATCGCTGCCATTAATCGGCACAATCGGTGCGGGATTAATCGTGAGGGTAAAGGTGTCCAGACTGGTGCCACCGAAGCCATCAGCTGCCGTCAGATCCAGGCTAAGGGTGCCGATGTCGCCTGCCCCTGGTGTGCCCGTAAAGGTGAGCGTGGCGGGATTGAAACTCAGCCAAGCTGGTAAAGCCCCGCCGCCTGTGAGGGTTGCCGTCAGGGTTAAGGGATCATTGTCGGCATCGGTGAATGTGTTCGGCGCGATCGCGTATTGAAACAACTGCGTCGCCGTCGTCAGTTGATCCAGCAACGGGGTCGTTACCACCGGACTATTATTCGCCCCACGCACCGTCGCCTGAATTACAAAGTCGAACGGATTCTCATCGCTATCGTTATTACTCAAACTGAAGCTACCAGAGAAAACGGTCGCCGCTGTCGTATCCACCTCAATGATCAACGAGGTGCTGGTATTCGCCGCGATCGCCCCTGGTAAGGTGCCCTGTAAGGTAAACCCCGTCGGCAAACTCAAACC
>JAIXVO010000685.1 GCA_027482985.1 Cyanobacteriota bacterium | reverse complement strand
TCAAGATGAAGCCGAGGCCGATCGCCATCCCCTGTCGCCAAGCACTGCCCAACCCGGCTAATTGCCCACTGGCAACCAATAGCGAACTCATAGCACCGATCGCTGCCCCCACCACGGCATAGCTAGTCAACCGTCCCAGGTTGAGCAAGAGATGGAAGCGCAAGGCGGCCCAACGGTCGGGAGTTTGGGTTTGGGTGAGGGAAAAGGCGATCGCGATCGGTCCACACATCCCCGCGCAATGCCCGAAGCTGCCCAAAAAACCCACACTGGCGATCAAAAATAACTCAAACAACATGGGGCTGGACGTTGACCCTTGACACACAATCATTCATTCAGCTATCGCATGTCTGGGGACGCTTGGCAAACGACAGGCTGTCGAAGGTGGATGTTGCTTAGAATGCTGCTGAAAAGTCACGACGATGCCAGCATGGGAAGAAGGTCAGTTATCGTAGCGGGTAGACCATCGGCATGAGCGCACCATAACAGCAGCTTATCAGATCGACTGCATAAGGCTCTGACTGGGGCGATCACACGGGTTCATTGGAGTGGGGTGAGGAGATGTTGAAACTGCTAACTGGAGCCTTAAGTGTAGAACAGGTGCAAATTCCGATCGCGGATTTGCCGCCGCAGCTGGACGGATTACGCCTGGTGCAATTGTCTGATTTTCATTTCGATGGCATCCGCCTCTCTAGTGCCATGCTGGATCAGGCGATCGCTACTTGCAATGCGGCTCAACCGGATTTAATCCTGCTGACGGGCGATTTTATTACCGACAATCCCCAGCCAATTCACAACCTCGCCCCCCGCTTGCAAGCCCTCACCAGTCGCAGCGGCACCTTTGCCGTGTTGGGCAACCACGATATTCGCTATCAGCACTCGCGCGCTGAAGTCGCCCAGGCATTGCAGGCAGTGGGGGTAGAAGTCCTGTGGAATCAGGTGGTGTATCCGGTGGGCAGCGGATTGGCGATCGTGGGGCTGGCGGATTACTGGTCGTCTGAGTTTGATCCGGCGGCTGTGTTGAATGCCATTCCTGCCACCACGCCGCGCCTGGTGTTGTCCCACAATCCTGATACTGCCGAAATCTTGCAACGTTGGCGGGTCGATTTACAGCTGTCTGGACATACCCACGGCGGTCAGGTTTACTTTCCCGGCATTGGCAACATGGCGCATCACGTGTCGGCGTTCTACCGGGGCTTGCCCAAACCCGCCAAACGCTGGATTCCCTTACTCAAAGCCTGCGCCAGTACGATGAAACATTGGGAATGGGCGCAGGGCCTACATCACTTTGGTACCAACCAGTTGTATGTGAATCGCGGGTTGGGCACCTATTTACCCGGTCGGATTAACTGCCCCCCCGAAGTCACGGTGATTACGCTGGTGCGATCGGCGGCAACTCATCCAGCACCATAAAGCGCACATGATTAATCGCTAATTCGCCAATCGAGACGGATTCCACGGGTTCACCCTTGGCGGTCAGGGTTTCAAATGGAATACCCTTGGCGATTTCGGCATGGTACCAGGGTAGACCCATAAAGAAGCGAGTGGGATAAGGACCATTTTCCACAATGTCATCCGGATTGGATTCCATCGGCACCCAGCCAAAGCCGGGAATGTAAAACTCGATCCAAACATGGTTGTAATCCGGTTCCAGCGGCACACAACGCTGTTCTGGAGCCGGGGGACACTTGTACCGCCCCACCGTGCGGCAGGCAATGCCATTCAGTCGCGCCAAGGCCAGCAGCAAGCCCACGTATTCGCCACAAGACCCCACCCCGCGTGCCCACACTACATCCGGCGTATCAATCCGAGGCGTGAGGGCATAGGAGAGGCGATCGTAGACATAATTGCGAATCTTCAACATCTTGCGCAGGATGTTGGTTTCGGTGCCGATCGCGTCCTTTGCCGCCTGCTGAATCACGGGCGTATCCATCGCCAGTTCATCATCATCCACCAGGTATAGCGCCGGAAATTCCGGCGGCAAAG
Organism: Cyanobacteriota bacterium; assembly: GCA_027482985.1. Taxonomy (GTDB): domain Bacteria; phylum Cyanobacteriota; class Cyanobacteriia; order Leptolyngbyales; family Leptolyngbyaceae; genus JSC-12. Next base: position 2,816 of record JAIXVO010000685.1, on the reverse strand, counting down.
CGGGCACGCGATCGACATCATCAAAGGTGAATTGGTACTTGATAGCGCGAATTTCCAGCACCGCTTTCCAGCCAAACAAATGGCGTTCATTCGGCTTCAACTGGTCAAAGTGAAAGACGGCCACCCGCTGTCCGTCTTGAATTTCTTCCACAAAAGGACGACCAATTGGCTCCACACTACGAAGTTTCTGGCGATCAGTTTCCGTTGGTAAGGCAATCCGCCATTCCAACTGCTCCAGCGCCACTTCTTCCAGCGGTAACAGTTCTTCGGCGTAGGTCATCTCCACTAGATAGCCGTTCGACAAGGCATAGTGCGATCGCGGGTCGTAATGAAAGTGGAGCGGATGAATGAAGGTGCGATCGCGAAACGACAATTCATAAGACCCTTCGGGATTGTTGGGATTGTCCCGCACATAGGGTTCTTCCTGAGCGTAGGAAATATAGAGCGTTTGCTGTTGGGTGTGCGTGTCTACATGAAACGCCAATCCAGTCGGCGATTCAAACGGCGTGAGTAAGGAAAACTGCGGTTCGCCCGTCGCCCGGTCGATACAAAACACCGTCTGCTCAATGCGATCGCACACCCACAGATTTTCCCCCTGAATCGTCAGCGTGGCGGGTCCTACTCCCGGCATCGGCAATTGGGTAATCAAGCGGCGCGAAGATTGCTCAAAAATATAGATATAGCCTGCTTTTTGAGAAGCGATGTAGACCGTATCCTGCCATACTGCCACACCCGTTACCGGATAGGGAATCGTATAGAAATGCTGGAGGTTGAGATGATCCAGCGTGAAGAAATAAACACTCTGTTCCCGCGCCACCCAAAACGTCTCGCCCCACGCCGTCAGCCCTTCTGCCCCAATCAGCTCATCTACCGCCATCGGATTCAACACCGTGGTATCGTCTGTGGCTGGGTTAATGCGCAGGAGATACCCCCGCACCGAGTCCAGGGCGATCAAATCGTCCCCGACAAAACAAATGCCTTGCAGCACGTAAGCCGCCAAGGGACGAATCGTGCGTTTCCAGCGATCGCCCATCGCGACAGCAGCAGACTCAGAGGGAGAAACAGTGGATGACACGGCGTTAACTTGCATGAACAACTCATCAGAATTAGTTTGACGGCGGTTTTCCCATCTGGCCTCTGCCAAGTGAGCGAAACCCAAAGTCGAGCAATCGGGACGCTTGCCCACCCCAGTGGCGGAACAATGCCTTCAAATCATAAGGGGAAGGACGGGTTGAGAACTGTTTTCCGGGAACGAGTTCCAGCACATTCCCACGGCAGGCAGTTTGCATTCTCAATTTATCTGCTTTACGCTGAATAGATCACGTCACGGTGTAGATCAATGGATTTGTTGGAGTATCAAGCAAAGGAATTGTTTCGTGAGATGGGTATTCCAGTGTTACCCTCGCAGCGCATTGATCGACCCAAAGACCTGAAAGGATTAACAATTCCCTATCCGGTGGTGCTCAAATCGCAAGTCTACATCGGCGGACGGGGACGGGTCGGTGGGGTCAAGTTTGTGGAAAATACGATTGATGCGATCGCGGCAGCCCAAACCATTTTCAACCTGCCGATCATGGGTGAATACCCGAAAATGTTGTTGGCAGAAGCCAAATATGATGCCGATCGCGAATTTTATCTGGCGATCGCCCTGAATCGCTCCCTGCGGCGCCCCGTGTTGCTGGGTTCACCGCAAGGTGGGATTGATGTGCAAGCGGCGATCGATGAAATGCAGCACGTCATCGTCGAGCAGGACTTTTCCCCTTACTATGCCCGTCGCTTGGCGATCAAAATGGGCTTACAGGGAGCCTTGATTGAAACCGTCAGTGGCATCGTCGAAAAGATGTACCAGCTATTTGTCACCCATGATCTAGATTTGATTGAAATTAATCCGCTGGGCATTAGCGCCACTGGAGAAGTCATGGCTCTGGATGGCAAAGTTACGGCTAATGACGATTCCCTCGCCCGTCATCCTCAATTAGTCGCCCTGATTTCCAAGTTGGGCGGCAGTCCACCCGTCCCTACCGAACTCGCCCCCGTCACGATGGATGCCCAGGGAGAAATTGGCATTATCTGCAACGGGGCAGGCTTGACGATGGCCACAATGGATCTAGTCCGGCAGGCTGGCGGCAAAACCGCTTGCTTCTTAAATATTGGGGGTGAAGCGCGGTGGGATGCGTCGCCAGAATGGGTACAAGAGCGGCTAGCGAAAGGCTTAGAGATCATGAGCCAGCAAAAAAACATGCGGGTGATTCTAGTTAATCTGATCAGCAGTCTGGTGCCCTGTGATGCTATTGCCGAAGTAATTGCAGCTTATCTAGAGCGGCGATCGCTCAAACCGCCTGCCTCTCTGTTACCGCCCCTGCCGCTGCGAACTGAACCGCTGCGTCCAGAGACCGTCTTCTCTGCTACAAATCGAGGGCCAGCTTTAGTGGTTCGATTAGTAGGATGTCAGAGCGATCGCGCGCGCACCCAGTTAGCAGCCGCTCAACTTTCCCTGGTGGAAAGTCTGGATGAAGCCGTGACGGAAGCCGTGTCATTCGTCAAAGCCGAACCACCAGAGGCTTGATGCAAGTTGGGTTAAACGTTGTTGACTGATTTTAGCTTCGAAAAGTAGTTTAATCGAGCCGTTCCCTGGCTACTGTGACTGAGTTGCAGCAGCACTTTTGAGATTTCGTCATGATCAAGAACCCCCACAGCTAGCCGCTTCAGGCGACCGCAGTGGTGATTCATTCTTTTTGATTCAACCGTTAAAGCATTGGCATTATGAACTTCACACCCCAAAACCGCGTACTGATTCAGGGCATCGCCGAACCGTT
>JAIXVO010000430.1 GCA_027482985.1 Cyanobacteriota bacterium | reverse complement strand
TTCCTCTTCGTAACCGTTATTGCGATAAAACATCCGAACGTACTCAAAGTCATCGGTTCCAGCCGTTTCCACTAACAAAATACGTTCACCTTGATCGGCTAGTGTTTGCTCAACGTGCTGAAGCAAAGACTTCCCATAACCTTTCTTCTGGTGATTTGGATGCACTGCAATCAGATAAAGATTCCATGTTCCTTCGGTCATGCGCTCAGGCGCAACGTAGGCAATTCCCACTGGCTTGCCGTTGTCGTAGGTCAACCACAAGTCCTTGGTTTCTGTTTTGCCGCTGAAATGTTGATGCATCATTTGGGCAAGAGATTCGGTTTGCTCTGGCTCAAATAGACCCGTTGCGTCTGCTAAGGCAATCACCTCAGCGATGTCATCAGGGGTTGTTAATCGAATCATAGAGAAAGCCTGTATTGGTGAGTCGTCAGTTCTAGACTATATCCAGCGACGTACTTGTGCTTTGTAGCTGAGATAGTCATCGCCAAATTTGCGCTCCAGGTACACCTCTTCGGGCTGAATCACTCCGATTTTTACAACCACTAAGAGCGGCAACAACAGAAGCAAAGCCCAGAGCGCATTGAATAGCAAACTGATACCGAGATAAAGCAACGTCAGCGATAGATAAAGTGGGTTGCGTCCCAACTTGAAAACTCCGTCCGAAACGATCGCGGTTGCTGGCTTTGCTGGGTCGATCGCCGTTTGTGCCCGATTCATCGCCCGAAATGCGGAGATCGAAAACCAACCCGCACCAATCAGGGCGAATACCGCAAACAGCAAAGATATTGGGCGTGGTAGAAAACTGACTGGAAAAATGAAACTGAGTCCTAACCCCATCAATAGAGTCACTGCATAGAGCGCGGGTGGGAATGCAATGACTCCAGCGTTATCCGAAACATGCTCGTTCATGGGTACTCACCTTTTTAGTCGTAGTTATGAATTGGGTTTTATGGATGCGTCATACTCTTCATCACGCTGCCCATAATGCGTACCCTTGCCCACCGGGGTAACGGCACCATCGAGTAGACCAGGAGTTTCGATAACAACCCCGGTAACACCGTAGACTTGCGACCCAACGCATTCAACGTCCCTTGAGCCACCTCCCTGGGGTCCAGCACCCGACCCATTTTCATCCCAGCGCGGTCTGCAAAACCGCTGTTGGTGGGCCCGGGAGCAGACGCAAGCACATCAACCCCCAGGGGCGAAAGTTCTACAGATAGGGCTTCAGCCAGGGTTTGCACATAGGCTTTTGTGGCGGCGTAATGGGCGGCAAAGGGCACTCCCTGGAAGCTCACAATCGAACTCATCAGCACCATGCCGCCCCGCCCACGTTTCGCAAACCGCTGCCCGAAGTACCAGGACAACGCCAGGAGAGAGCAACAGTTCACGTTTAGCATTTCGATCTCTCGGTCTAACTTGGCATCCAGAAACAAGCCCGATGTGGCAAACCCCGCCGCCGCCACCAGTAGACCCACATCCAAATCCTGAGTGATTGTGGCCAGGATCTCCACCCCTGTTTCTGCTGCTAAATCCAGGCGCACCACTCGCGTATCAATCCCATAGCGATCGCCCAAATCCGTTGCCATCTGTTCCAGAAAATCTTCACTGCGCGCTACTAAAACGAGATTCAATCTCGCTTCAGCCAAGCGCAGCGCCATCTCCTTACCGATACCCGATGATGCCCCGGTGACAACCGCCCATGGACCATAGCGAGAATACAGTCGCTGTTGCCCATGGCTCATCTTGCTATTGACCATAGATCGCCTCTTTAAGATTTGAGTGAGTTACCGCTGCATAGCTAACGCAGTCATCGCAGCCGCCAAGATTGCCAATTATATGTATATACATGCTTTGGAGATCAGATTAGCTCAGAGTTTTTACCTCAGCTAACAGAGATAGCAGGGTTTGCCATTTTTCCTCTCCAAAGTGCTGCTTTACCTCGGTTTGGACTTGCTCCCACAGTGGTAGGGCTTGCTCTAGAACCGCTTGCCCCTCAACTGTCAAAGATGCTAGCTTAATCCGCCGATCGTCGCCCGGATTGATCGCGACCAAGCCCCGCTGCTCTAACAATTTGATGTTACGGGTGATAGTGGTTTGATCCGTAAACAACTCTTGAGCCAACTGGGTGATGGCCGCAGGTTCTAACAGGTGAATGGCAACCAACAACGTAAACTGAGTTGGCGCTAAACCCACCGAACGAAATGCCGCATCATACCGCTGCGTCATAATGCGTGACGCTCTACGCACATGGAGTCCCATGCAGGTCATGGGGACTTGATGGGCGATCGCAAGCTTAGGCTCTGGAGTTGAATCAACCATATAAAATGTATATACATGTTATATGAATTTGTCAACGCTGCCCCGCCCTGGCCTTAGCCATCGGCCAGGGTTTCAATCAGCAGATCAACCTGCTGCTGCTTCTCCTGGAGATAGGTTTCGCACTGCTGTAGCGCCTGCACGGCTTGTTCAAACTGTGTCAGCACGGCGGCCAGGGGCAAATTACCCGATTCGAGATCGGCAATGATCGCCTCTACGGTGGTGACGGTGGCTTCGTAGCTCCAGTTGTCGGCCGGGGGGGGGGGGGTGTTTTTTTTTGGCATTGCGGGTGGGTGGGTACGAGTGGATGAGTAGGGGGAGAACTGGGGCTAGGGGTGGGTGG
>JAIXVO010000237.1 GCA_027482985.1 Cyanobacteriota bacterium | reverse complement strand
GGCTTGCTTTAATATCTTGATAGTTTGATCGCTGATCGCATAAGTTGGGTTGAGGTATGAAATTCAACACTTACAGGCTTTGGCAGAACTTGGTTATCGGGCTTTCAATATTTAAGTAGGCGTACTTACAAATAGTAGACGCAAGCTAACAGCGCCCATGCACCTCGACCGCCGATGAATGATTCAGTTTGGTGCAGAGGTTATTTGCAGCGGGTGATGGGCACCGTTAGCAGTCTAGGAGCGCCCGTTGGCTCAGTGCTTGAGCGGCTTTGATCTAGATCTATTAGTCATCAAGATCACAGAAATCAAGTATAATAGATCGTCCTTATGGTGATCGATCCAAGCCTCAGCCAGCATGAATGTTTTTGATCGTTCTGACCATGTTTATGTCTCTCCCGACCTTGACGAGGTTATAAAAGACACAATACGGTTTTTTAATGGCACGCCTGTACATTCAATTCCCACTCCAGAGCGTTTTCATGGCACAGGCGTATATGCTCTCTACTGCATTGCTAAATCTGGAATTTATTCAAAGTTTCATTCGGTTAATAGAACTGAATTTCGTATGCCAATTTATGTTGGGAAGGCTGTTCCAAAAGGATGGCGACAATCTAGGCTATTATCCTCTGTAGACACTAGGGTTTATGAGCTAAACAATCGAATCAAAGAGCATAGCCGCAGCATCGACATTGGAGATGGCTTGAATATCTCAGATTTTTTCTGCCGTTTTATGATTCTTGAGGGGAAAGAAAGCGATTTGATAGGCACTGTCGAAGCAGCCCTAATCCGAAAGTACAAACCAATTTGGAATACTTTGATTGATGGCTTTGGTAATCATGATCCTGGAAAGGGTAGGTACGAGCAGGCAAAGTCAGATTGGGATATCTGTCATCCAGGACGCGCTTGGGCAGAAAAGTGTCAGGGAGTACCCGCAAACAAAGAAATCCTTTTCCAAAGTATTGAAGAGTTTTTGAGCAATTTAAATGAAGAAAATTCCTGAAATATCTTGCTTGGAGCTATTTGCTGGTGCTGGTGGATTAGCAAAAGGGCTAGAACTCTCTGGAATTAAGCATAAAGCTTTAATCGAATGGAATAAGGATGCCTGCCAAACACTGGCAAATAACTATGGCAATAAGCTTGTTCATAATGTAGATATTCGCTCATTCCAACTTGATCAGTTTGGTCATATTGACATGGTTTCAGGAGGTCCTCCTTGTCAACCATTTTCAATGGGGGGAAAGCACAAAGGGAATATGGATCAGCGAGATATGTTCCCTTATGCTTGCAAGGTTATCAGCACTTATACGCCAAAAATTTTCATTCTTGAGAATGTCAAAGGTCTCTTACGAAAATCATTTAATAGTTACTTTGAATACATTATTCTAAGATTAACTTATCCTGATATTCAGTCCAAGACTTCAGAAGATTGGGAAGATCATCTAAGAAGACTTGAGAGAATTCACACATCTGGGAAATTCGATTCCATTAAATATAATGTAATTTTTCGGCTAGTAGACGCAGCAAATTATGGTATTCCACAGCGCCGTGAACGTGTTTTCATTGTCGGTATAAGAGAAGACTTAAATATAGAGTGGGCTTTTCCAAAAGAAACGCACTCTTTAGATTCATTGCTATGGTCGCAATTTGTTAGCTGTGATTATTGGGAACGGCATAAGATCAAGCCTTCGGCAATTGAACATCTAGATACAAGAAATCAGCAAAGAGTTCACCAACTGATTCAACAACCTACTTTATTTGCGCCATCTTTGGAGCCTTGGAAAACAGTGAGAGATCAAATTGGGGATCTCCCAGAACCTGATTTTGAAGGTAGTTTTGACAGTGAGCATGTTCTCAGAGAAGGTGCAAAAGCATACCCTGGACACACTGGCAGTTATATTGACATGCCTTCTAAAGCACTGAAAGCAGGAGATCACGGGGTTCCTGGAGGAGAAAATATGATTCGATATCCAGATGGTCAAGTTCGCTACTACACAACCTTTGAGGCTAAACGAATCCAGACTTTCCCAGATGATTATAAAATTTGGGGTTCATGGACAGAAGCAATGAGGCAGATTGGCAATGCTGTACCCGTAGAACTAAGTCACTATATAGCGAGTTCCTTAGCTCGAACAGTCTGTGTGTAACGACTGCTAACATAGTCCCTGAGGCCGACCGTATCAAGTTGGTCGGTGAATCCGAAAGATTACTAGCGGCGGGTGAACAGGGCCATGGATGGGACTTTGGCGATCGCTGAGGATATTTCAAAATATTTAACGGTGCGATGTACACAGCACCTTCGCTGCCCACCCTCAACAAAACCCCTTAAGACTCCAGCCGTCGCGTCAGCCAGTTGGCCAACAAAATCGGGCCAACGGTAAGGGCAATCACAAAGACCGCCGCAACATTGGTCACCGGGCGCTGCCTTGGCCGAGTCAGCTGATCCAAAATCCAGATCGGCAACGTAGCCTGCTGCCCCGAGGTAAATACCGTCACAATCACCTCATCGAAGGACAGGGCAAACGCCAGCAGCCCCCCCGCAAAGAGGGCCGTAGCCAAGGTCGGCAGCGTAATGTAGCGAAACGTTTGCAGCCCATCCGCCCCCAAATCCATGGAGGCTTCGGTGAGCGATCGCGAAGTGCGCCGCAGGCGAGCCAGCACATTGTTGTAGACCAAGACAATACAAAAGGTGGCATGGCCCACCACCATGGTCCACAGGCTAAAGGGAATGCCGAGCAAATCAATCGCTGAGCGCAGGGCAATGCCGGTCACAATCCCCGGCAATGCGATCGGCAGCAGGACTAGGAACGAAATCGTCTCTTGCCCAAAAAACTGACGGCGACCAACGGCCAGCGCCGCCATCGTGCCCAGAACGAGGGCCAGGGCGGTGGCCAGGCTGGCCACTTGTAGCGACGTGCCCAGGGCTTGCCACAGATCACGGCGGTGCCAGGCCACCGAGAACCAGTTCAGGGTCAGTCCCGGCGGTGGAAAGGTGTAGGCCGAGTCCTCGGTGGTAAAGGTATACAGCAGAATAATCCCAAAGGGAAAGTACAGAAAAAATAAGACGCCCGCGGCCCCCAGCTTCAGCCCCAGGCCCGATCCCGCTCCCGCTCCCGTTTGGCCCGATCCCGGCTGATTAGAGCGCATCGAAGGCCCCCAGGCGCTTGGCCCCAGCCAGGTACAGCAGCATAATGGCGATCGGGACGACGGTAAAGGCGGCGGCCAACGGCACATTCCCGGCGGTGCCCTGCTGCCCATAGACCGCCTGGCCAATGAACGGACTGGAGTTGCCCAAAATGCTCGGCGTAATGAAGTCGCCCAAGGTCAGGGAAAAGGTAAAAATTGAGCCAGCAACGACACCGGGCAGGGCCAGGGGCCACAGAATATGGCGAAAGGTTTGCCAGGGGTGTCCACCCAAATCCGCGGAGGCTTCCAGGAGGGAAGAGGGCACCCGC
>JAIXVO010000023.1 GCA_027482985.1 Cyanobacteriota bacterium | reverse complement strand
CGGCTGAAACCTAAGAAGGTCGATACGTAAGTCTGGGTCAATGTCCCGCAGCACATCGAACGCTTTCCACGACTCATCAAACTTTTCCCAGTAGACCAGGGTGATATCTGACCAGTAGTTCAACGGTTGAGGCATGGTCAGGTCGCCGATTACCCCCAGTCGCCCTAGGGAGAAGTGGGTTCGCAGTCGCTCTGCGGCCTGGCGGGCCAACTGCCACCATTCGGCTTTACGCTCCCCATCGTGCTGTTCCCAATCCAGCCGCTGGCGCAATCCCTCAATCCAGGCTTGGGGTGGCAGCAGTTTGACCGCACTCTCTAGGCCAAAGGTCATGAGCAGCATGGCTAAAACATTGCGGGTGCCTGGGGTTGAGTTGATCAGCGGTTTGCCTTCTATCAACTCAAACTTGGCTCTCGGGCACCAGCTAATGTACTCCTCAAAGGCGATGGGCACGGGTGACGGCTGGATGTTTGGAATAAACAGCAGGGAGCCCCACTGGGGGCCTTCCTCAGCGTGCGATCGCTGAAAGTTTTCCACCGGCTGCTCGGCCTTAAAGGTCTTGGGTTCCAGGGGATCGTAGTCCTCATTCTCTTGCCAGAGAGCATCGGGTTGAAAGGTCAATCCAGGAACGCTGATGGGGCGGTAGTGACCATGGCTATCGGGCTGATGGCGTTGATACTGACCTTCGACGAGACGGTAGAACTCGACCTGCTGACTCTCAGGATCAATCAGCCAATAGTCTGGGACGCCTGCCGCTTGGTAATAGTCGAATTTGGTGCTGCGGTCAGCCGCTTCATGCCCCGGCATCAAAATTTCAATCACCAACTCTGCCGGGCCACTTAAAAAATAGGAAAAGAGCTGATTGAGCCCCTGGCTTTTGTAAATGATGAGATCCGGCGTGAAGCCGTTATCGTCTAGGCGCATGACAAAGTCTCGCCCCAGAGATTCGCACCCAGCCTGATTTGCCAGCCGAAAGGAATCCACTGACAACTGCTGCTGAATGCGGTGATGAGCCCAGGTTTTCTCGGCCCGACCGGCCTGCAAGTCTTCCGCAATGAACTCAACGGCAGCAATTTGCTCTTCTAAATAGTTGAGTATTTCAAGGTGAGAACCTGTCGGAGGAAGGGTGAGACCATAGCCTACGCTAAGGGCCTGGAGCCATGTTTCGATGGGAGCAAGGGCAACGGCAGCATCGGCTCTCCAGCCCTGGAGAATCTGCCTCAGCAAAAGCCGACTCCCGGTTAGGGAATTGCCCACAATCAGCTGACCGTCGATCAGCTCCAGCTTGCTTTCGGGTTTGTTGTTGATCCAGGTGTCAAACAACTCGGACGTTGGTGGATACAGAGCCATGGCTTTACAAAGCCTTCGCTAACTTTAAACACTATCCTAATAAAAGCATTACCGGTTGAAGGAATGGATCATGGCGAAAAAGAAGACGGCAGCTGTCGTTGGAACATGGCACATTTACGAAATGGAACAGTGGGATGAAGACTATTTCAATATAGAGGTGCAAGCCTACATCACGGTAAACCAAGGGGGAACTGGAGATTTTCAATTTGGCCTGGTTTCCGGGGGGCTGGATGGTGAACTCGTAAGAGATGGCGACACTGAGCGGTTCGAATTCACCTGGGAGGGCAATGATGAGTGTGATGAGGCATCTGGTAGTGGCTGGTTGCGATTGAAGTCAACTGATGAGGTGGAAGGGAGCATCAAGTTACATTACGGGGATCGATCCCGCTTTGCCGCTCGCAAAGCCTGATATGGGGGAGTGGCAGCCCTGCGGTTCTCGTCCTCAAGAGCGGATGATGTTTCACTGGAAAGAGGATTAAATAATCTATGGCCCTCCGAATAAGCAGGGGATCTGGGCTTTTACCGAACAGGGTACACCGACGCGCCCGCACCCTTGGGCTTCAACGGCTAATCCCACCAGTAGCAGATGAGGACGGCGTCGAATTTGTCACCAAGGGTTTTGCCGCGAAGGCCACCTTTGAGCCGCATAGCAAAGTACTCGCGAAACTCCCAGTCCTCCTGACCTTCGGCGACATTCCCACTGTAGACATCGACTGAATCGGCCTGCCATTTTTGACCTAAGTCCATCAGTTGATCCACGGTGACGTCTTGGTTTTCAGTCAGCAGATATATTGTGTCCGCTGGGTAAGGGACGAAATGTATCAGGCTGGTTTCGGGCATGGGGCGATAGTTGGCCATGGCCAAAAGAGTTTCGAGCACTCCGTTGAGGCTCAAACCATCTCGGTCGGGGGCGAAGATAGGCTTCGTAAACACAAAGCTTTTCCATAAATGGGGCTGCTGGGCCAGGTCGGTGATCACCGCTGATCCATCGAATCGGTTGAAGCGACGCTGCCAGACCAGGGCCGCCATTAGCTCTTGGGGTGTATTATCTTGGGCGATCGCCTCAATTTTCTCTACATCAAGCATCGGTACTGCTCCTTGCTGATTGCGATGGCCCCTTTGGGCCGGTCTTTGACCATCGCAGCCTGGACTTGACCCACTGCTTCTGCGGCTTTGCTGACTCAAGGTATGAATCGGATCTTGTAAGCCTTGCGACTCCGTTCAGGATTCTGCGAAATCATACTGCTATTCAGCAACGCCAGAGAGTGAGTTCGAGATAGGTAGGGTCGTTGGTGCGCTAATAAAATGAGCTTCCTCTAGCCGATAGCATCTTGTAACCAAAGCCCATGGCTGTCAGGGAGAGGAAGAATTGCCACAGGCTGGTGGGGTTTAAGATGGCGCGGCTACTGGCGAATACACAAACTACCCCAAACGCCACAGCAACCCAGCCCAAGGGCTTCATTGAACTGGGTAAAAATACCAGGGCAAACACGCCAATGCACAGTGACATAACGGAGAGATCAGCCGCGATACCGCGCCACCAGGGATAAGCCTGGGTAGTAAAAATAATATTCTTGCCTAGGAAGTAGATGCCCAGCAGAATCAACGCGAAACCAAAGATATAGGAGAAAAAGCGCATATTGTCCTCACGAATTTAAGTGGTTCTGGCCTAGAGACGTAGCTAACTTTTGGAATGACTAGTTTGCCTATCGGAGCGCATGCTCCAGGCGATGAGCAACGGGATACCGATGCCAATACCAAGGTTAATGAACAACCAGAGGTAAGAGGTCGCCCCATTAAACCCCCGAATATAGAAGCCTCGGCGAGTTGATGAAAGCAGCGCATCCCAAATCAAGTGAGCGCTAATACCGACAGATAACCCTATGGCCCCATCGCGTACCAGGTTAGCTAGGGATTTTTGCCAGGTCGCTAGGCGGGGGCGCTGTATGAACCAGGCCCAACCGCCTAAAACGGCCATAGGAATTAAGACCGAGTGAAAGAGCCAACTACGATGGATCAAAAGCCTGAAGCCCGTCCACTGGTAAAGCGGAATATCCCAGTCGGGGAAGGCCATGTAGAAAAAGGTGCCGCTAAGCATAGGAATGCCCAGCTTGCGAAAAAAGAATAACCCGCTTGCTCCCCAAATCAGCATAATCAGGAAACAAATCGGGTTTATGGTGCTGGCACCGTTGCGGGCGTAGCGCTCTAGCACCCACCAGAAGGCTATGCCAACCGCAAGGCCAACGCCAAAATGAAGCAACTTGTCTAAAAGAGCAGGCATCGCGAAAGAGGACTGACGAAGAAACCCATTAACAACCGTTATACAAACCTCCTTCTAAGATTTCCGGCTTTCTCTATTCTCTTGGCATATATTTCACCAATGCCTTCATGACCTCATGGGGCTGGAACTGGAATGGCCTGTCAGCGTTGGGGGCGCTGAGAAAGTCTGTCCACTCGAAGATTTCGGCAAAGCCGTGCTGGTGAAGCGAAACGACGATCGAACTCACAGACTGCTTGCTGCCAATGACGAGGATCTTGACGGGTTCGCGATCGGGGTGGGGGTAGCTGTGGAGGTTGAGGGTGAGTTCGAGGTGGACTGGCTCGGTGGCATCGGGGTTGAGGATGCGGGCACTGTAGCGGGCGGTAGGAGATTGGTCTTGCATAATTTTGTCAACCACTAGGACGTTGCAAGGTAATTTAACCTGCCTAGTGGTTGACTGTCAACCACTAGGATGTGTCTGGAT
>JAIXVO010000137.1 GCA_027482985.1 Cyanobacteriota bacterium | reverse complement strand
ACCTGATGCAACGGGCGGCACAGTTGGGCGATCGCGATCGCTACCGCCTGATCGAACTGCTCAATCCCGCAGCCGTCACCCATTACGAATTTTTCCTGGGTCGCCCGCCGTTACCCTGGCACGATTGGCAGCAAGATGACGCACTGCTGCAGGCGATTCCCGAACGCAATCCTTGTATGGATGGCTATCCCAGCGCTGTCCTATTTAACCAGGATTATCAAGTGGTGCATCTCACTCCGGACGAACTGCGGCTGCTGCAACGGTGCGATCAGAATCCCACTGCCCCCACGACCGTCGCGGCAATTTTGGCGGAACTGGATCTGCCCCTATCCACCCTCCGGAGCCTGCTGACTCAACGGCTGATTTTCTTAGTTCCAGGTTGACGTTAAGTATTATTACCTTGCGTGATATGATCTCTGTTGGTCTTGAAACCGATCAAAACACTGAGGCTTAACGCTTTAGCAGTTTGTATCAGTCAGGCTCGCAGTAACCTTTTGTAATCTGCACTTGCCGCATGAGTGATGTATCCAACTCCGACACAGTCTCGCCACCCGCGGGCGATTCCATGCAAGAGTTCTACCAGTTGCAGCGTGAACTCCTTTTGATCACGTTGGGACTGACAGGCATTATTTTTATTTGCGTGTGGTACTTCTACTCAACCAATATCGCTCTGAATTATTTACTAGGAGCGTGCACAGGTGTGGTTTACTTGAAGTTATTGGCTCGAAATGTTGAGCGGCTAGGTAGGGAAAAAGCTCAAACAGGAAAATCTCATATCGCGGTTTTTGTTGGGTTGATTATAGTCGCAACTCAGTGGAATCAGCTACATGTAATGCCTGTTTTTTTAGGGTTTCTGACTTACAAAGGCACCTTGCTCATTTATACGTTTCGGAGCTTAATGTCCACTCCTGGCGATCGCTAGGTAGACAATAGCTGACTGTTTTTCACACCCTAAACAGTTTGGGAAAACCCTTTGAGTCTACAATGCTAAGTTTTCTCAGTATTCCATCACTTCCACTTGCCAGCCTGGAAGTTGGTCAACACTTTTATTGGCAGTTAGGCGGTCTTAAAGTTCACGGACAAGTGTTTATCGTGTCCTGGATCGTGATTGCCATTTTAGTGGTTGCCTCTTTGCTTGCTACTCGTAATATTCAACGCATTCCGCAAGGCATTCAAAACTTTATGGAATATGCGTTTGAATTCGTGCGAGACATCGCAAGAAATCAGCTGGGTGAGAAGGAATATCGTCCCTGGCTACCATTTATTGGTACGCTCTTTTTGTTCATTTTTGTCTCCAACTGGTCTGGGGCACTGGTTCCCTGGAAACTTCTGAAGCTTCCAGAAGGGGAACTGGCTGCACCCACCAATGACATCAACACCACGGTGGCATTGGCGTTGCTGGTTTCACTGGCTTACTTTTATGCGGGTTTCCGCAAGAAAGGGTTGGGCTACTTTGCGAAGTACATTCAACCGACACCAGTGCTCCTGCCGATCGCCATTCTGGAAGACTTCACCAAGCCGCTGTCCCTCAGTTTCCGGTTGTTCGGAAACATTCTGGCAGATGAATTGGTGGTCGCCGTGTTGGTGCTGTTGGTGCCGCTCTTTGTGCCGCTTCCAGTGATGCTGTTGGGCTTGTTCACCAGTGCGATTCAAGCTTTGGTGTTCTCCACCCTGGCGGGTGCCTATATTCATGAGGCGCTGGAAGGACATGGAGAAGAGCATGAGGAGCACGCATAGCGTCTGGTTTGAGTTTGAGTCTACAGTGGGTCACGGTTTTTCGGAATCGTGCAGCCAGTTTGTAGCGTCTGGTTTTGGGTATTTAGATTGCAAATTCTTGTTTGTCCACTGAGTTAGAGGAAACACACCATGAATCCAATGATTGCTTCTGCTTCTGTTTTGGCTGCTGCTTTGGCAATTGGTCTGGCTGCAATTGGCCCTGGGATTGGTCAAGGGAATGCATCTGGGTCGGCAGTTGAAGGGATTGCCCGTCAGCCTGAAGCGGAAGGCAAAATTCGCGGTACCCTGCTTCTGACTCTGGCATTTATGGAGTCGCTCACCATCTACGGGTTGGTGATTGCGCTGGTGTTGCTGTTTGCGAACCCCTTCGCGTAAGGACACTTCAATAGTTAGGGTTAGGGCATTTCGGTGCCCTCCCAGCTTTGGAATGACCCCCAATAAAAGTTGTGCGGATGGGACTACTCCCTTGCGATGAACTTGTAACGTTACTCATTACGGAACACTGCGATCGCAGTTGAAAAGGGTTAAACATGTTTGATTTTGATGCCACATTGCCGCTCATGGCATTGCAATTTTTGGTACTGGTTGCAATCCTGAACGCTGTCTTCTTCAAACCCATGATGAAGGCACTCGATGAGCGTAACGATTACATTCGGCGGAATCAGGTTGAAGCGGAAGAGCGTCTTTCGAAAGCGGAAAATCTGGCCAAACAGTATCAGGCAGAGTTAGCAGAAACTCGTCGCCAATCGCAATCCGTAGTTGCGGCGGCGCAGGCAGAGGCGCAAAAAATTGTGGCAGCCCAAATTGCTGAAGCTCAGGAACAGTCTCGTTTACAGCGTGAACAGGCACAACAGGAACTGGATCAGCAGAAGCAGGAAGCCATGACCACCTTAGAGCGCGAGGTAGACTCCCTCAGTCGGCAAATTCTCAGTAAACTCCTGGGAGCTCCGGTGTAAGCCGTCAGTTTCATCGAGTTGAGCGCGACTGGTGGGGGGATTGGCAGCATAAAAGTGAGATGGGAACGGCGCAGTTATGAGTATGTTAGGAAACTTTGTATGGCTACTTGCAGAAGCCACTGCCGAAGCTTCTGAGGAGGGGGGATTTGGGTTAAACACCAATATCCTGGAAACAAATTTGGTGAATCTCGCCATCGTGGTGGGGATTTTGGTTTATTTTGGGCGGGGCTTGTTGACCAAGACCCTGGGCGATCGCCGTTCTGAGATCGAAACTGCGATTAAAGAAGCCGAAGAGCGTCGGCAGCAGGCTGCTTCTCGGTTAGCGGAGGAGCAACAAAAGTTAGCCCAGGCGCAGCAGGAGGCCACTCGCATTCGAGCCGCTGCCGAAGAGCGAGCCGCCACCGCTAGAGCCGCCATTCTGGAACAGTCGGAGCGCGACATCGAACGGTTGCGGGAATCGGTGTTTCAAGATGTGGATGCGGAACGGGCGCGGGCGATCGCGGAATTGCAGCAACGGGTGACGGCGCTGGCTCTGCAAAAAGCAGAAGCTGATTTGCCGCATCATTTGAATGACGATACCCAGCGGAACATCATTGATCGCAGCATTGCCATGCTTGGAGGAGCTTCATGAACGAAACTGGTGTCGTCACAGGCGAGATTTTAGAGCGTTACGCGCAAGCTTTAATCGCGATCGCGCAAGACAATCACTGTCTGGATGCCGTGGGCAACGATGTCAACTCGATTCTGGGCGTATTGCAAGAATCGCCGGATTTACGCGAATTTTTATCGAGTCCGATCTTCAAGGCGGATGCTAAGAAGGGGGTCTTGAATCAGGTGTTGGGCGATAGCGTTCATCCCTTCACCAAAAACTTCTTATTAGTCTTGGTTGATCGGCGGCGCATTGTGTTGCTGGAAGGGATTTGTAAGCAATT
>JAIXVO010000366.1 GCA_027482985.1 Cyanobacteriota bacterium | reverse complement strand
GCTGGCTGGCGATCGCTCCCACTTCCACCCTGGTGCTGTTTCGTCCGCAAGATTATGCCAAAAACTACGGGGTCGTCTTCACTGCGTTCGGCATGGGAGCCTTACTGGGTACGCTGGCGGCGGGGCAAATTCGAGACGCTTTTGGCAGCTATACGCCCTTCTTCTACATCACCGCTGGCTTAGCCGCTGTGGGCATCATCGTGGCGGTCTTCTTCCTGAATCGGAGTGCGCCCGCTGCCCTATCTACCCATCTAGAAAGCTCGGACTAACCGTAATCTGTCCGCCAGCGATTGCCTGTCCAACTCAATCGCTGGCAGGTCGCACCAATGCCTTGATTGTGCGTCACGCTAGGGGTTGGGCGATCTTCTCCTACACACAATTTGCACAGACGAGGGGGGAGTAGTTCCAGCAGCGATCGCGGTTCCCATTGCGATTAATAAACTTCATCATGGGTGCCGATGTCGAGCAACACAATTGCCTCGCTATTTGAGTCCGGATCTGGTTCAAGCGAAAAGATAATGCGACAATCGTAGCCGCAAGCGCAAGATTGAAGCCCATCCAGTTTACCGCTGAGCTTATGCGTCCCCAAACTGGGGGCAAATACATCTATCTCCATTTGTTGTAAGGTCTCTTCGATCCGTTGCTGCAAATCAGCATTATGCTTCACAAATTTACGAAATGCCCGTTTGAACTTTGGTGTTAAAACCAGGGATCTCATGCATCTGGCTCACACAAAGACTGACGCAGATCTGTAATCACAGATGCAGCCGATTGTCGCGGCAATTTCCCGGCGCGGAAATCCGCTAAACTCTGCTGGGCCGCGATCGCAATTTCTGTCCGACGACTTTCGCGATGACGATTTTGCAAAATTTGAACTAGTATCTCCTGCTGTTCATCCGGTAGTTGCAAAGCTTGCTCTAAAACCCGTTCAAGCGTGTTCATAATCAGAGGATGTCACCTATAACTCAAAGGATTTCGAGCAGCGACGCTAGTGGAGTGTGGCATGAATTTGCCTACCGTGGGGTGGGCATCTTGCCCGCCCAGGTTATAAGCCAGCACGACAAATGGTAGAACTAATCCTGCCGCAGTCTACTAGATGCAACCCTGCCTTAATTGTATGCCGTCACTGGGGTTTGCGCGATCGCCCCCTCAAGCGAGAATAGACATGACTGTGATTCTATTCAGTCTGCTCAATTGGATCTTTAGCAGTTTGGCTACGGCCCGATGCCTCTAGTTTCTGCCGAATGGCGGTCTGAATCTTTGCATCAAAATCAGGATCGCTGGGGCTGGCAATCAGAGATTTTGGCCGCTGACTGAACCTGTCTAGATAGACCTGAAACGCAACTTGGTCTTGGCGATGGGAGAGAAAGTACTGTTTTAGTTCGGCATCACTCATGGCATCAAAGTTCACTGGACTCATCAAAACACCTCGCCATTGGGGATAATTTCAAACTCCAGATCTTCACTGTAGCCAGCCAAAATATACAGATTGTGAGTCCGCTGATCAACACACACCAGATGCATCGGTTGTAGCATCATGTACGTCAACTGATAGCTCATCCGATATAGGCTCTCTAATTGAGCAGCAGTCGGCATTTGTGTCACTCACTCCACCTACTCCCTATTTTAACAACCGCTCTAAGCGATCGCCCCCACACAGCGCTCACACAGCAGGGGATGCTCCGCAAACGTGCCAACGAGGGAGGAGTAGTTCCAACAGCGATCGCACTTGTGACCCGCTGCTTTCACCACGGCAATCCCCACGGTTTCGGTTTGAGCCGTGTATTTCTCAGCCGCGAGTGGGGCATCGGTATCCAGCACTTCGACTTGGGAGGTGAGGAACAGATAGCGCAATTCATCAACTTGATTGCCACTCAAACTATCGGCAGGATTGAGGGCTTGCAAGGTGGAGCGCAAGTCGGCATCAGTCACGGAGAGCAGGAGTTTGGCTTCTAAACTGGAACCGATCGCTTTATCAGTTCTCGCTTTTTCCATCACTTTGTTGACCTCGTTGCGGATGTCGCGCAGGGTTTCCCATTTCGTTGCCAACTCAGGATTCACCCAAGCTGGTTCCAATTTCACCCAGCCGGATGCAAACACCGATTGGTGAGGGGTCGCGTAGGGTAGGAATTGCCAGATGTCTTCGGCTAAGTGGGAGAGGACAGGGGCGATCGCGCGGGCTAAATTCTCCAACGCAATCCACATCACGGTTTGGCAACTGCGACGGCGAGGGGTGTTGGCGGCACTGATATACAAGCGATCTTTGGCGATGTCGAGATAGAAGTTGGATAAGTCCACCACACAGAAGTTCTGCACCGTCTGGAAGAAGCGGTAGAACTGGAAGGTTTCAAACGCATCCGTGACATCGTTGAAGACTTCGGTGATGCGGTGCAGCATATAGCGATCGAGTTCCGGCAAGTCGGCGTAGGCGATCGCGTCTTTGGCGGGATCAAAGTCGTGCAGGTTGCCCAGCAAGAAGCGAGCTGTGTTACGGATTTTGCCGCGGACATCGCCCAACTGCTTCAGGATGTTTTTGCCGATCAACACATCCGAGGTGTAATCGACCGACGATACCCACAACCGCAGCACATCCGCACCATAGGGGGGTTCTTCTTTCTGATTTTTGCCGCCATTGATGATCATCGCCGGATCAACCACATTGCCCAGTGACTTACTCATCTTGCGTCCCTGCTCATCTAGGGCAAAGCCGTGAGTCAGCACCGTTTTGTAGGGTGCGTGTCCATGCACGGCCACACTCGTCAGCAAACTGGACTGGAACCAGCCCCGGTGTTGATCCGACCCTTCCAGATACATATCGGCGGGATAGTGCAACTCGGGACGCTGTTCTGCCACCGCTGCCCAGGATGA
This sequence comes from Cyanobacteriota bacterium, assembly GCA_027482985.1. Classification (GTDB taxonomy): domain Bacteria; phylum Cyanobacteriota; class Cyanobacteriia; order Leptolyngbyales; family Leptolyngbyaceae; genus JSC-12. The sequence continues at coordinate 3,061 of JAIXVO010000366.1, read as the reverse complement.
CCCGGAATCGAACCAGACATCCATCGTGTCGGTGCCTTTGCGGTAGGTTTTGCCATTGCTGCGATAGGGTTCTGGCAATAACTCCGCGACAGACAACTCCCACCAGGCATCGGAACCCCGTTCGGCCACGATCGCTTGCACATGGGCGATCGTCTCCTGGTTCATCAGCGGTTCGTTCGTCTCCTCATCGTAAAACACGGGAATCGGTACGCCCCAACTCCGCTGCCGGGAGATACACCAATCCGAGCGATCGCTTACCATCGGCGTGATCCGATTTTCGCCCTGCGCCGGAATCCACCGGACTTCTGCGATCGCCTTTAGCGCCTCATCCCGGAAGCCTTCCACCGAGGCAAACCATTGTTCAGTGGCGCGGAAGATCGTCGGTTTTTTCGTCCGCCAGTCGTAAGGATATTTGTGTTGATAGGGTTCCTCTTTCAGCAGGGCACCCGCTGCCTGCAATGCCGTGACGACCGCCCCATTGCCATCGCCCAACACATTCAGTCCGGCAAACTCTCCGGCTTCGCTGGTGAAATTGCCGTCATCATCCACGGGAGACAGAATCGGTAAGCCATACCGCAGCCCCACCTGATAGTCTTCCTGCCCATGCCCCGGTGCCGTATGTACCAGCCCCGTCCCGGAATCCGTTGTGACATAATCGCCGCCGATCAGCACTTCACTGGTGCGATCGCAGAGGGGATGCCGATAGGTGATATGCTCCAGCAGTTTGCCCATGACCGTCGCCTGCACCGTGAGCGTCGTGCCCAGCGTTTCCGCGAGGCGATCGACGAGATCTTGCGCCACGATCAGGTATCGCATTTGCCCCAGGCGCGTTTTCAAATGGCTCAACTCGTCACCCACGGACACCACGGCATAAACGAGTTCGGGATTGATGCTAACGCCCAAATTGGCGGGAATTGTCCAGGGTGTCGTCGTCCAGATCGCCACGCCCAACTCACCCAGGAACGGATCGAAGGGGGTTTGCAACGCTGGCGGCAGGGATAACACCTCAAACGCCGCATACAAACTGCGGGAGGTGTGACCTTCGGGATATTCCAGTTCCGCTTCTGCCAGCGCCGTTTTCGAACTGGGACTCCAGTGGACAGGCTTGCGACCTCGATAGATATAGCCCTTCAGCACCATCTGCCCAAACACGCCAATTTGCGCCGCTTCATAGTCCGGCTTCAGGGTGAGGTAGGGATGTTCCCAGTCGCCCCACACCCCATACCGTTTGAAGCTTTCCCGCTGCTCATCCACGGTCTTCAGGGCAAAAGCCTGAGCCTTCTGCCGCAAGGTGAGCGGAGTCAGCTTTTGCCGTTCCTCCGATTTCATCGCCTGCAACACTTTCAACTCGATCGGTAACCCGTGACAGTCCCAACCCGGCACATAGCGAACTTTCCGCCCTTTGAGCAGTTGATACTTATTGATGATGTCCTTCAGCACCTTATTCATGGCGTGCCCCATGTGCAACGAGCCGTTGGCGTAAGGGGGGCCATCATGCAACACAAACACGGCGCCAGGATTGGTCTGCGACAGGCGATCGTAAATCTGCTGCGCCGCCCAAAATTGCTGAATTTCGGGTTCCCGCTTGACGGCATTCGCCCGCATGTCAAACTTCGTCTGCGGCAGATTGACAGTGTCTTTATACGATCCGGGTTCTGTAACAGCCATGGGTTCAGGGGTAGTGAAGGACGCGATCGCGCTTGTAGTATCTGTAGTATAGCAGTTCACAGACACAGGCGATGCTCTGTCATTATGTTGGACAATGCGTCCGAGGTTCAAGGGGAAGGCTGGGGACAGAAGGGAACGAGGGGCGATCGCGTGAAATAGGAACCCAAAACCAAAACAACCACTATGGCAATCCTCGAACGCATTACCGCGAACAAATTTTAGTAGAGATCAGTGGATAGGTCAGGGGGTAATCCTTCCAAGCAACCAATCAGATCCCCTGCTACTTCGAGAAAAGAGGTCGGTCGCTTTGAGCCTTCTGGTGATGCAGCAGGCAATATCGCCATCTCGTCAATCACCAACACGACTTTGAAGGTGCCGACTGGCATCGCTTCAGGCAGTTGAATCTTGAGTTCTTGGTTGGATGTAATCGTCGCGATCGTTTTCATCCCGGCATCCCCAGTGAAAGGCTTTGCTGTCTTCCTGCCAGTCTAACCCAACCCGAATCGCTGCTCATCCGCTGCGTGATCGCGCTTGTAGTAGAGGTAGGAGGAAACAGTTGCGCTGCTGGAAAATCCATACATTGTAGATTAACCTTTTTGTCTGTCCAGCAAGGCTTCAATGGCGCGACGAGAAATCCGAAAATTGGTCTGTTGCAATCGAGCGATCGCTTCAGCCAAATTGATCAAACCCTGATTTGCGGCCTCATCTAAAATCCCTAAAGTGCCAATGATGGCGATACCCCGCGCTGCGGCGATGCGTCGTCCCAAGCGTTCATCGATAATTAGCAGATCTGCGGGTAGGGTTTGAGTCAGCGTAATTGCTGCTTGTTCACCAGGATCAAGATGATCCAGCGTGGTATCGAGTTCAGTTACGGCTTGAACCGTCAACCAGGGAGGCGGATCCATTATCCACTGCTGAAGTACAAGAGGGGCACCAGGATTCAGCATTTCATCCCGTACGGCATCGGGAATCATGATTTGGTCGAACAAGTGAGCCAAGAGATCAATCTGGTCAATGAGCAACAAATAGTGAATTGGAGACGTATCTGCAACGACAATCATAAAGAGTCGCGAGTGCGCTTGTCTCGGAGGCGTTGCAGGGTGGCGCGATCGCGTTCTAAATCGGTCTCATCGTAATGTAGATCAGCATTGTGCTGTTTCAAAAAGGCATCGACAGTCCAGCGAGAGGACAGTCCCAGAATCCGCCCCACTTCCGCATGAGTAATTTTCTCAGTCTGATAAGCCTGGACTACCAGTGCTTCTAAAATCTCGACGGTCAGGCGTTCTGGATTGAAATGCTGCATCAGTTCATCCGGCAAATCCATTGTAATTTGCATCCTCTAGCCTCCAGTTTGAACACGTCCCACAGCTTCAGAATAATGGATTCTAGCATT
>JAIXVO010000428.1 GCA_027482985.1 Cyanobacteriota bacterium | reverse complement strand
GCCCTTTGTGTTTCCCACCCTGAATGTTCAGAATCAGGCCAAAGCCCATTTACAGCAGTCGCCGCCGGATGTCGTCGTGCTGATCGACTACATGGGACCCAATCTGGCCTTCTGTGAGTACTTTTTCAAACAACCCAACTCGCCGCCCGTCGTGTATTACATCAGTCCCCAAGAATGGGTGTGGGGCGATCGCTGGCAGTGGGGCGTGAAGCTGTTTCGCTCGGATCTAATTGTGAAAGCGACGGCGCGGGTCCTGGCGATTTTCCCAGCCGAAGCGGACTATATGCGCCGCAAAGGTGCCCAGGTCAGTTGGGTCGGACATCCCTTAATTGATCGGATGCAAGCGGCTCCTACTCGAACCGCCGCCCGTAAAGCCCTCAACCTGCCGCTGGATCAACCCGTGATTACCCTGCTGCCGGCCTCCCGCCAACAGGAGATCAAGTATCTCCTCCCCGTGATGTGCGAAGCGGCGCGGCAGATTCAGGCCAAACTCCCGAACGTCCAGTTTTTAGTGCCACTGGCGCTCGAAAAATATCGTGCCCCGATCGCCCAGGCGATCGCCACTTACGGGTTAAACGCAACGATTCTGTCAGATCAGACCGATCCGCAAACAGACGATCCGCAAAATTCCGTGACGCTCCAGGCGATCGCCGCTGCCGATCTGGCGTTGACCAAATCCGGCACTGTGAATCTGGAAATTGCCTTGCTGAACACGCCTCAAGTCGTGCTGTATAAAGTCAATCGGGTCACTGCCTGGATTTTGGAACATCTCCTGAAGTTCTCGATCCCATTCATGTCGCCGCCCAACTTGGTAATGATGCGGGCGATCGTGCCGGAATTTATGCAAACCCAGGCCACTCCCGAAAACTTAGCGACTGAGGCGCTGGAAATTTTGCTGAACCCGCAACGCCGCCAAGCAATGCTGACGGATTACCAGACAATGCGGCAAACCTTAGGCAAACCAGGAGTCTGCGATCGCGCCGCCAACGAAATTCTCCAGATCTTAGTGGCCAGTCCTCGCCCGCCCGTTTGACCAGCCCTTGTCCGTCCCTGGCGACCCGTCTTAAACTCTGAGAGAATCAGATATCTCTGGTGGGAACGGGGAATACTGAAAACAGTTTGGAGAGTTTCAACTGCTGTTTGGCATGTGGCGATCGCTTAAAAACTGGTTCTATAGTCTATGGACTTATGCCGATCTAAGTCCCGACCTCCGTCTGCGGCGACGTGTCAACCGAGTGCTCCGGAGTCGGCCCAACTTGAGCGCCAGCGACTGGTTTCAAACCTACTGGCAACCGCTGGCCGTCGCCCGTCCCATTTCTGATTTTGTCTATACCCAACTGCAAACAGTGTCCGGGCTAGATTTTGGGCGCGTGCAACCGGGCGATCGCCTCCAGGCTGACTTACAGTTTGCTTTAGTGTGTTGGTTTGACTGGGAAGTGACCCTGAGTGAAGCCTTTGCCAACTCCTTCGGCGTTATGCTGGAACCCGACTTCAACCCCGACGAGTTTGAGACGGTTGCCGATCTCGTCCTGTTTCTCAACCGCCAAATTTTCTCCATCAATCGCTTTTAAGCCACGGGCATGACCGCCATGCCCCCTTGCCGCTCGCTACCCCTTCCACCGCACCAAAAATATGGGACAATCTGGTTTCGGATGCGTCCTCCGTCAGCCGGGGTTGACCATTCCTGCTGTGAGTGTTGGGTAGTGTGGCGGCATGAAAGGGATTGTGCAAATAGTTTTCGGGTGTGGCCTCAGTGCGATCGCCCTCCTGCCTGTGGCGACTCCAGTGTGGGGACAATCTGCCGAAACCTATCGCCAGCAAGGATTAGCCTTGCGATCGGAGGAACGCTACCCAGAAGCGATCGCTGCCCTTCAAAAAGCCGTAGCATTAGACCCCCAAAATCTGTCTGGGCTAGTGCTCTTGGGCTGGACCCAACATCGCGCCGGACAACAAACTGCCGCCACCGCAACCTTGCAGCAAGCACTGGCCCAAAACCTGTTTGCCGTCCCGACCCTGAATGCGCTGGGGATTGTTTACTTAGTCGAGGGGCAGTTGGGTGCCGCGATCGCCACCCACGGCTGGGCGGCTCTGCTCAAACCCACCAACGAAATTGCTTATTACAACCTGAGTTTGGCCTTTGAACGCATCGGCCAATACGACTGGGCGATCGCCGCGGCCCAAACCGCCGCCCAACTTGAACCGAATAATCCCCATCCTCTGATTGCTGAGGCGATCGCGCATGCCGGGAATCACAACCAGGCGCAAGCTGCAAAGGTATTTCAGGCGGCGATCGAGCTAGATGGGCGTTACGGTGACCTGGCTTTTCTGAATTACTTAAATGAAGCTGGCTTCAGTCGCAATCAGATTATGCAGGCACAAACGGTGCGATCGACCGTCAATTGAAGTCAATTTACTGCAAGTAGCTCGAAATTTTTAGCCTCAGCAGTTTCACTGGAGCTTTAATTGCATGAAGATACGATGAAGATTGAGAAATTGTTCAGGATCAGCCAATGGCTGCTGGCCTATGAGTTCAAAGCCTTAGCAAGCAAGGAGTTGAGACCCTGACAGCAGGCTATTCTAATTTTTCGTATTCAAAATAATGCAAGAAGAAAAATCTGTATACGAAGACACTATAAACTTCCATGAGAGTCTCTAGACAAAAATACGGAGAAGCCTGTAGATTTGACATATTCATTAAGAAAATATATATTCCTTCTTGACCGATTTGAAGGAATCCGCTAACCAGTCGCTCCTGCTGATTTAGCGCTCGATATCTAACACTGTGTATTCCCCTTTATTCATTCCAAAGGTACACATTGCAGAGCAACCCTATTTCTACTTTCACCCAATAAATCTCAGTCTCAACACTATCTGAGATCGCTGATTTCTACAGCAGTTGCCAAAATCATCACCCCAGGGGTTGGTGCGAATGGTTATTTGCACTTGCAGTCAGTGTGGTTGATGCAATTAAAACTGATTGTCAGATTAACAGCATTAAAACCGAATAAATCTTGAATTGGCTACATTGCATAAGTAGTCAATTTTTAGTTTTCTCAAACTCCATTCTTGAGTAATTCACCGATGACTCAAGCAAACATTGAATTCAACTAAATCTGAGGACAATACTTCAGTTAGGCTTATCCCCTTAATATAACCGTAGCCAGGTGTAAGATAACTAATTTCGGTGTGTATCCAGTTGTATCAGGCGAGTCCAACGCCTACCCGGATTAATTTTACAGCTTTATTTTTGGTAATTGCTCAACTCAGGGAGAATAGGGGTTGAGCGGGGTCTAAAGCACGAGAAATGGCTTGAAAAGCCGAAAGACCCTGACGCTTTCCAGGGTTGACAATCGAACGAATGTTGGCGAACAGATC
>JAIXVO010000646.1 GCA_027482985.1 Cyanobacteriota bacterium | reverse complement strand
TGAACCGGGCCACGGCATCGATCCTGCCCTTGGCTGTCTTTTCCTCCCCCAGTCGAACCTTGTAGGCCATGGTGCCATCGGCCCCGTACTCGATGCCCGCCGTCCGCCCGGTGACTTCGGTAACCCGGTAGCCTGCTCGCTCCAGCTGCTGCTCAATGTAGTCAATCGGGCTAATGGGAATGCCACTGAAGTCACTCTCGCGAATACAATCCAGGGCTTCCTCGTAGGCCAGAACGGCATCGGCTCCGAGTTGGTCATCGCTGAGGCGCAGCCGGGTGGAGTGGCCCCGGTAGTCTGTCACCACCACATCTCTGGAGCGCTCCAGATACCGCTCCAACAGATCCCCAAAGGAAAGGCTCATGGCATCCCCAGGGCTCAAATCCTGGGATTCCGCATAGGCCTCAATGAAGCTACCCATGGTGTTGGCCACCGTAATCACGGGCTTTTCGCCTCGCTGGAGCGCTGCAATCGCCTCCTGCACCGTAGCGTCCGCCTTCTGGGCCAACAGCCCCTGCTCAATGCAGTTGTGCATCAACGAGGTAAAGTTGGTACTCCTGGCTCCCACCTCGCCAATCGCCCCATCTTCTCCTAAGGCTTTTGCCTCCGCCTTCGCCTCATTACTAATCGCCTTCACCGCCTTCTGCTTGGCCCGGTCAAAATCCTTAATGGCCCGCATCGCCGCTGAGAAGTCATCGGCCACCTCCCGATCCACCGGCACGGTCTTGGCCTGAAACGAAATTCCTTCATAGGATCGCTCCCGCCTGAGCATTTGCCCCGAGGCGACAAACTTGCTGGCCACAATCTGCTGAAGCGGCACTCCGCCCCGAGTCAGAATGTTTTCTAAGGCCGTCATACTGCTGACGCCCAACCGCAGATCGGTGCGCCGAGCATAGAGATCCATCACATCGGCCCGTTTGGCATAGGTGGCCGAGGAATAAAACACCCCCGAGGACAGGTCGATGAGTTCCCGCACAAAGTCAGCTCGGTCGGGTGGCCCTGCTTCTTTCCATCCCCCTTTACTACCCCCCGCCTGGTGGGCCTCGTCCAGGATCAAGATGGCGTTGGGAGCCATCTTGCGCAAAAAGTTTCGCCGTAGCGGCTCTTTCTTTCCCACTGTCTGGAGTTGGCTGTAGGTGGTGAACACCGCGCTATAACGCCCCAGGTTGCCCCGTTGAATCATCCCCTGCATTTCCGCCTTCTGCTTAGCGGCCCCAGCCGTCTTCAGCGCCGCGCCATTGGCCAGCGGAATCTCGGTACCGCTATCGGTAATGAAGGGCGAAAACCGCCGCATCCCAATATCCCCCACATCCCGCATCATATCGGCGTAGAGCGGTTTGTCCTTGGTGATAAACAGGGCAATCTTCCCCTGCTGCTGGGCATAGCGCATGATGCTGGCGCAGATCCGCCCCTTGCCGATGCCGGTCTGGTCGCCGGTAATAAACCCTGCGCCCCGCTCGATATTACTGATCGCTAGGGCTGAAGCATCCACCTGCTCAGCGCTAAAGTACTGGTGCAGTTCAGAAACAGAACCATAGCCCAGGCGGGTGGCCAGGTATTCATCAATGTCGTTGTGGTGCTGCTCAAAGCGCTCCAGCGCCTGCTGGGCCGCACTGGCCATGTTGAACGGAATCAGGGTCTGAGTCGAAAGGCCCTTACTTTTGGGCACATAGGCCACCTGGCGGGGCTGGACATCGTAAGCCTCGCCGGTTGAAAGAGGAGTATTCATGGTGATTTCCGAGTGAGGTTCTACAGGCTCAGTTCGGCCAGCCACGTCTCTAGCGTGGTCTCGTCGTGCAGGCTGATCCAATCCAGATAGTCCGGATAGCCGGGGGTTACGGGCGTTACCGGAAAGCTCCCCCCGTAGTGGCGCAATCGTTCCTGAAACCGCCAGTTGCTCAGAATCAAGGTCTCTGCCCACTGTTGCCGCCAATACTCCAGGGCGAAGTCTGGGTTGTCGTCCGGATCCAGTATCGGCGTGTGCTGAACCGGATCTAATTCGCTGAGGGTGGTGGCCAGCCGTTGTTGCGTCTCGATCTGAGAAGTTTCCGAGACGGAATCCTGAATCATTCTGTCCAGCCGAGTTTGTATTAGCTGCAGGTAAGTTGCTTCGCTCAGCTGCTCCAGATGGGGCGGCACCTTGACGATGAACAGTGTTCCCAGGCCCTCCAGTGTCCAGAGGTTGGGAAAGCTGGGGTACTGGCTGCTCATAAATGGGTATGTCCAGGGAGAGACGGGCATGGTGGATAGGCTCATTGGGAAGTAGTTCCTTAAGTTCAGTAAACGACTTGTAGATGGCAGGCACCTTAGCGGCAGGCAGAGGGCGATCCGAACGCCCACGCCCCTCAATCACAATCACGTCGATGGGAAAACCGGCTCCCTGCTTGCGGTATAGGTCACCCCAGATAGAGACATGCTGGGTGACCCGATAATTCGCATACAGCAGGTAATAGAAGGCACGACTCTCCCGGCTGTTGTAGCGCTCAGAGCGTAATTCATCTTCACGGCCTTGCTTGCCGCCTAAAATCAGTACTGCTCGACCGTCATCCCTCATCACCGTCAGCGCTTTCAAGGAGATCACCTGATCGATTTGCGTCGTCCAGGTATTAGCGATGGGGAATCGACGGGTGTGGCGCTGCTCGTCTTTGACCACCCCAAAGGGCGGGTTACAAATGACCACATCCACCTGGGTCTCAGGCTTGTAGATCAGGGCATCGGCCTGGGTGAGCTGGCGAAAACCACGGGTCTGGAGTTCGCCGTAGCGATCTGGATTCAGCTCATTGGCAATCACCCTGGCTGGATTCGCGCCAACCAACAGTGCCCCATTCCCCGCCGTTGGCTCATACACGGTGGTTTCCGCATTGATGCCACCCAAAACCGAAGCCAGATAGGCAATCGGAATTGGCGTACTGTAGGCCTGTTGCAGCACCGAGGTGGATGACCGCACGCTCAAATTGGGCTGTCGCTGGAGCAACTCCACTAGCTGGTCAAAGGCCTCATAGGTAGACTGAGAACCCGCCACCACCTGCCCTCCAGCCCGCACCACCGCTGCCTCAACAGACTCATCCACCGTCTTGGCCAGCGCTGTCCCCGGCTGCACCGACTCCCCCAGCACCGCCGCCGCAAACCGTCGAGCTTCGACAATAGAGCCAAAGCCCTGAACCGATAGGAAGTA
>JAIXVO010000291.1 GCA_027482985.1 Cyanobacteriota bacterium | reverse complement strand
TCTCCCCCCCAACCCAACCGCAGTCCAGCATCCCGTAGAGACGTTACCGCTGGTACGTCTCCCCCCCAACCCAACCGCAGTCCAGCATCCCGTAGAGACGTTACCGCTGGTACGTCTCTCCCCCAACCCAACCGCAGTCAGGAGACGGGCGATCGCCACCCCACGATCGCGATTTTGTTCTACCGGGCGCATTATTTGGCGGGCAATACGGCACCGATTGAGGCATTGTGTCAGGCGTTGCGCGATCTCCAGTTGGCACCGTTGCCGATTTTCGTGTCATCACTCCGAGATCCCGATATTCAGGCGGAAGTTTTGGAGCTTTGTCAGCCGAAAGCTGGGGCAGCGGTGGATTTGATTTTGAATACGACCAGTTTTGCGATCGCGGATTTGCGCGAGGAGCCATCGGCAACACCACCGCCATCATTCTGGCAACAGTTGAATGTCCCGGTGCTGCAAGTGATTTTGAGCAGTGGCACCTTCGAGCAGTGGGACAGTCAGTGGCGGGGGTTGTCTCCGCGCGATATGGCGATGCAGGTGGCGTTACCGGAAGTGGATGGGCGGATTATTACCCGCGCCATTTCGGTGAAAGCCGTGCAGACGCGCCATGCCCAACTGGAAACGGATGTCGTGACCTATGCCCCATTGCCCGATCGCGTGCAGTTTGTCGCCGACTTGGCGGCGAATTGGGTGCGCTTGCGGCAAACTCCGATCCCACAGCGCAAAATTGCCCTCGTGCTGGCGAACTACCCCACCCGCAATGGTCGTCTCGCGAATGGCGTGGGGCTGGATACACCCGCCAGTGTGATCGAAATTCTGCAAGCTCTAGCCCAGTCTGGCTATACCCTCGATCGCCCCCCTACTAGCAGCGACGAGTTGATCCAACGCCTTACCAGTGGGATCACCAATGATCCAGAAGGGCGCGAGTTGCGATCGCCCCAGCAAAGCTTATCCCTGGCAGACTACACCGCCTTCTTCGAGCAACTGCCGACAGCGGTGCAACAAGGCATCCGCGATCGCTGGGGGACAGTCGCGCAAATCCCCGAAATGCCGGCAGCCGATCACCGTCTCACCTTACCCATTCCCGGCATCCAACTGGGTCATATTTTTGTCGGCATCCAACCTTCACGCGGGTATGACCAGGACCCTGCCCTGAATTACCATGCCCCCGATTTAGCCCCAACCCATGCCTACCTGGCCTTCTATGAGTGGCTGCGCACCGACTTTGGCGCACACGCGATCGTCCATGTGGGCAAACATGGCAACCTGGAATGGCTCCCCGGCAAAAGCATTGCCCTCTCTCAAAATTGCTATCCCGAAGCCGCACTGGGTGCATTGCCCCACTTCTACCCTTTTATCGTGAATGACCCCGGCGAAGGGGCTCAGGCCAAACGGCGATCGCAGGCCGTCATCCTGGATCACCTCACGCCCCCCATGACTCGCGCCGAACTCTACGGCTCCCTGCAACAACTGGAAGCCCTGATTGATGAGTACTACACCGCGCAAAGTTTGAATCCCGCTCGTCTGGATGCCATTCGCGATCGCATCACCCAATTGCTCGAACAGGAACAACTCCTCACCGACCTGAACCCCACTGGCACCACCCCCGACGGCACCTGGACAAGCTTACTAGGACAACTGGATGGCTACTTATGTGAACTCAAAGAAGCCCAAATTCGAGACGGGCTGCACATTTTCGGGCAATGTCCCCGCGATCGCCAATTACGTGATCTGATCATCGCGATCGCGCGATCGCCAGGACAAGGTCGCCTCGGCATCACCCGCGCGATCGCCCAAGACTGGGACCTCGACTGCGACCCCCTCACCACCGATCCTGCCCTCCCCCTCACCCCCCAACTCCGCGCCGCCCTCCCGACCACACCCCCCGTCCCCTTCCCCCTCCGCACCCACGGCGACCTGATCGAACTCCTGGAACTCCACGCTGCCCACCTCATCGAACCGCTCCTATCGTCCCCATCTGCCCCCCTATCGACCTTTTTGCCTCCCATTGGCACCGCTACTCAACCAGAACTTGACTGGATCACCCACACCCTCCTCCCCGCCCTGCGCCAAACCTCAGAGGAAATTACCCATCTCCTGCGTGGGCTGAATGGCGAATATGTCCCCAGTGGTGCGGCGGGTGCCCCCACTCGGGGTCGTCCCGATGTGTTACCGACGGGGCGCAACTTTTACTCGGTGGACATTCGGGCCATTCCGACTGAAACGGCCTGGGATGTGGGTCGTAAAGCTGCCGAAGCCCTGATCGAACGGCATGTGCAGGAGCAGGGCGAATATCCCCGCACGCTGGGACTCTCCGTTTGGGGGACGGCCACCATGCGAACGGGGGGTGATGATCTGGCGGAAGCTTTGGCTCTCCTGGGAGTCCGTCCGGTGTGGGATGGGATGGCGCGGCGGGTGGTGGATTTTGAAATCCTGCCACTGTCCATTTTGGGGCGGCCACGGGTGGATGTGACGCTCCGCATTTCCGGCTTCTTTCGGGATGCCTTTGCCAATTTGATTGATTTATTCGATCAAGCTGTCGCTGCTGTCGCGGCCCTGGATGAACCCCCCGACCAAAATCCCTTAGCCGCGCAGGTACAGCAGGATTGTGTCACCTGGCAGCAGCAGGGCTTATCTGTCGCTCAGGCAGAGACGCGATCGCGCTACCGCATTTTTGGCTCTCAACCGGGGGCATATGGGGCGGGACTCCAGGGCTTGATCGAAGCCCAAAATTGGACGGATGATGCCGATTTAGCGCGAGCCTATATCAACTGGAGCAGTTACGCTTACACGGGGCAGGGCGTGGGTACGGCAGCACCGGAAGCCTTCCAGCAACGGTTACAGCAGATGCAGATTGTGTTGCATAACCAGGACAACCGCGAACATGATCTGTTGGATTCTGACGATTACTATCAGTTTCAGGGGGGATTAACGGCAGCGGTGAGATCGCTCCAGGGGCAAAATCCGCACACCTACTTTGGCGATCATGCCCGTCCTGAAAATCCCCAGGTGCGGCGGTTAGCGACCGAAATTGCGCGGGTGTATCGATCGCGGGTGATCAACCCGAAGTGGATTGCGGGTGTGATGCGACATGGCTATAAGGGGGCGTTTGAACTGGCGGCGACGGTGGATTATCTGTTTGCCTATGATGCGACGGCTCATTGTGTGGAAGATTTTATGTATCAGGGCATTGCCGAGAGCTATGTCTTGGATGCCGCGGTGCAATCTTTTCTGCAAACCAGCAATCCTTGGGCGTTGCGAGATATGGCGGAACGCCTGCTAGAGGCGAATCAGCGGGGGT
>JAIXVO010000236.1 GCA_027482985.1 Cyanobacteriota bacterium | reverse complement strand
CGGTTTTGTGCACCTTTACGATCTGGTTTAGATATGAAAAACAGTTTCATTCCATGGGCTACTCTGCCCGCTGTTGTACTTAGTGCGGCAGTCGTGGCAGTGGCAGCCCCGGCCCAGGCCTTTGCCCCAGTCACCTACGGCTACAAATGTGCGAGCAACAATCGCATATCTGATTGCAAGATTGCCGAGACGCAGTTTAAGACAACCGTTTCTCAGGTTGGCGAGAATGTCATGTTTACCTTTAAGAACCTCGTAGGTAACCCAGTTGTCTTAACCGATATTTACTTCGAGGATACCTTGAAGAAGTCGCTGGGGGCGTTCGTGGGGTTCAACGGCAACACAGGCGGAGTCAGCTACCAAGTCGGTGCAAAGCCTGGCTCTCCGCCCAGCGTCAAAAGCTTTGTTGTCTCCTTTTCGGCTTCGCCCAAAAATCCCCAGCCTACCAATGGTCTTGGCCCTGGTGAATCCCTAGGTATACTTTTTAAAATCTTGCCTGGCTTTACGGATCCCATTAATGCGGTCATTGCCGATCTGCAGTTGGGGGGGCTGAGAACATCGGTTCGAGCCCAAGCCTTTACTAGCAAGGGCAGCGAAACTCTGGTCAACGAGGAGGTTCCTGAGCCGATAACGATTCTGGGCTCTGCTGCTGCGATCGCTGGCGGTGCGGCCCTAAAGCGTCGCGCCGGGGCTAAGGCCAGTAAAGAGAAGGCTATGGCTAGCTAACGTTGGCTATGGCTTTTATTAAGGTCTCCGGTATCCGCTGGGTATAGGATTCCTGCTGAGCTAAGTGCCCAGAACACTTATGTTCTGGGCACTTACTTATAGGTCAACCACAAAGTCCTCACTGGCGCAGCACTTAGACTAAAATAAAGGCTTTGCTGTTTGATGAAATGAACCTGTCTTTCCCGGACTAGCCAGAAAAATGCTTAAACTTAGCCATGTGCTGCCAAGCTCAACTCTGTGAATCCCTGAGTCATACCTTTGTCCATTGTAAGTTTATCTGTTAGCGCTCACTTGCCTGTGACTGTTTAGAGGTGCGTCTAAAATGCTCAGCCAAGCTCCTAAATCGTTGTCCCAACCAGGCTTCTGGCTGCTCGCCATGGGAGCCGGACTCATTGCCATGCATCTCACCCTGGTATCTAGATCGGGGGCAGAAGAATTATTTGGGACAAGTCTGCTTTATTGGGTCGCCATTGCTGCCCTCGTGTGGCCTCGGCGGGAACAGCTCACGTTGGAGAGTAGCCCATTCGCTACCTTGACTGGGGCCATGCTCATCAGCTTAGTGCTGGTCAAGAGCCAATTGGCGGCGGGGAATATTGATGCTTCTCTGCGCCTGGTACCGTTGTTTAGTGCTCTAGGGCTGGGTCTGATAGCCTCTGGCTTTCGAGGTTTAAAGCAGTATTGGCAAGAGCTGCTGCTACTATGCTTCTTAATTCCCCACGCTGGTATCTTATCGAACCTTTACGATCTCTCAGAAGCTACGGCATGGTTTGCCGCTACCTTTCTTGCCTATCTTGGGGTTGATGCGACCAGCGACGGGGTCATTATTGCCTTGCCTAAAGGTTTTGTAGGAGTCAATCCTAGTTGCTCCGGTTATAGCAGTATGATGCAGCTATTGGCCATCTCCATTATTTTTCTGTTTATGTTCACGATTCCCCGAGTACAAAGATTTATTGTGCCGTTAGTGGCGGTGTCAATTGCTTTTATTATGAATAGCATTAGAGTTGCTATTATGGCTGTTCTCGCTGTGCAAGCTGATCGGGATGGGTTTCTCTACTGGCACGACCAGGAAGGTTCCCTGTTGTTTTCTATTATTTCAGTTTCGCTATTTGGCTTGTTCTGCTTTTTTTTAGTGCAGCAAGAACAGCCTAGCGACGAAGAACAGGATGGAGAATTGTGAAGGCTGTGGCAATGATTCCTAGCGTTCGCACGGTAACTTTGGCAGTGCTCCTACTGGGCATGGTCGGCGCTCTAGGTAGATTACTATTTTTTCCGGTTGCTCAAACAGATCAACCGTTATCGCCTAGGGCATTTAGTTTCCCTGATCAGGTAGATTTAGCGGGTTGGCAGTCTCTGCCTAGTCGCCCTATTACCCCAAGCAGCTTAGAAGCTCAACCGCGTCCTAGCTCTAAGCTATTGGCTGGACATGTTTACCAGTATCAGAGTCCTAGTCATCGACTGACCATTGAAATGGTGTACGCGATCGAAACCAATGGTAATGTTGTAAATTTTCTTGATGACTATACCACTGTACCTCCTGCAGTGGTTCGTTCACGGGAGCGCTTAGAGCGCTTCAGTGACCAGTCTGGGCATTACTTACTCTTTGTAAATGATCAAACAGCCTATCTTGCCAGCTGTATCAACCCTCGGGGTGGAAGCACCATTATTCTTGAGCAGTTTAATCGCAATCGCTATCTCAATGACTTCAGACCTGAGCGGTTCTTGCGCTGGTTCTTCAAGTCTGAGAGTATTCGCGATTTCCGCTGTCTATGGACTAATATGGCTATTCCCCTCGGCAATGAGCAGCCTGAGCAGGTTTTTTCGGTACTAGAAGACACTTGGCTAATCTGGCATGGTTGGTGGCGAGAACACTTTCCTAAGCTCTGATTACACTTAATGAATTAATTGAATTTTACACTTATGAATACACCTCAAATCAATCAAGATTCTTCTTCTTTTCTCCGTTTTGTCGGCTATGGTTTTCTACTGGTTTCCTTCATCCATATTGCTGACATTTTCTTTCCTCCACAGTTTAGAAACGCAGCTTGGGAGCTGGGGGTAGTTTCTTTGCTATTAGAGCGTATGCCTCTAGCCTTAATTGGTGTGGCTTTAGTTTTCTTGGGTGGTGCTGCGGAACGTGGCAAGTGGGAAATGTTGCTGCTTAAGCTCATTTCCTGGTTGACTTTAATCGCTGGCATATCATTTTTCCTATTAATTCCGCTGGGGGTATCCGCATTTGTAAGGCTAAATGAGCGGACTAACGATCAAATTATTAGCCAGTATGAACAGCAGCTTACTCAGCTTGAGCAAGCCCAAGCTCGTCTAACTACGGCTGATCCAGATGATTTACTACT
>JAIXVO010000087.1 GCA_027482985.1 Cyanobacteriota bacterium | reverse complement strand
CAAAAACACCCATATCACCGTCGTTTCCACCGAAGGTATGATTGCCCGCGAACTCCGGAATGCCACCGATCGCTACATCGATTTGAATGACATTCGCAAAGAAATCGAAAAAGCCGACCTCTAAACCCCATCGCTGCAATCTCTCGTGGGGTGGGCATCTTGCCCGCCCAGATCGGCTTTTTGCTTGCCATGACTCTGTGGGAGACATGCCAGCGGCGCGTCTCTACGAATTCTCTTGACTCCTGCCTGATCGGGGGATGGCTTATCTTTCTTGAGAAACGGTAGGCTAGTAAACAACCGAATTCATTGTTGTTTTCACCCCAATTAATCATCCTATGAATACCCAGTCGCTCGATCGCATCATTATTTTTGACACCACGTTGCGGGATGGAGAGCAATCTCCCGGCGCTACCCTGAATGTGGAAGAGAAACTGACGATCGCCCGACAACTGGCGCGCCTGGGTGTGGATGTAATTGAAGCCGGGTTTCCGTATTCCAGTCCGGGCGATTTTGAAGCGGTGCAAAAAATTGCTCAGGCAGTCGGGACACCCGATGGTCCCACGATTTGCGGGCTGGCACGAGCGACTCGCCAGGATATTCAAACGGCAGCGGAAGCTCTGAAGCCAGCTGCGAAATCCCGGATTCATACTTTTATTGCCACGTCCGATATTCACCTGAAGTACAAGTTGCGCAAGAGTCGGGCGGAGGTATTGGCGATCGCAGAAGAAATGGTGGGGTTTGCCAAGACCTGCGTGGACGATGTGGAATTTTCGCCAGAAGATGCCGGACGCAGCGATCCCGCATTTCTCTACGAGGTCTTGGAACGGGCGATCGCGGCGGGGGCGACTACCATCAACATTCCGGATACGGTGGGCTACCTGACCCCCGCCGAATTTGGCGATCTGATTCGCGGCATCAAAGAAAATGTGCCGAATGTCGATCAGGCGATCATTTCGGTGCATGGGCATAATGACCTGGGTTTGGCGGTGGCGAACTTCCTGGAAGCGGTGAAGCATGGGGCGCGGCAACTGGAATGCACCATCAACGGGATTGGCGAACGGGCGGGCAATGCGGCGCTGGAAGAATTGGTGATGGCGTTGCATGTGCGGCGGCAGTACTACAACACCTTCTTGGGGCGGCCAGCGGAGTCGGAAGCGCCGTTGACCAACATTGACACGCGGCAGATTTACAAAACCTCGCGGCTGGTGTCTAACCTGACGGGAATGTTGGTGCAACCGAATAAGGCGATCGTCGGGACGAATGCGTTTGCCCACGAATCCGGGATTCACCAGGATGGGGTGCTGAAAAATCGGCTGACCTACGAAATCATGGATGCCCAATTGATTGGCTTAACGGATAATCAAATTGTGTTAGGCAAGTTGTCAGGCCGCAATGCGTTTCGTTCTCGCCTCAAAGAATTGGGTTTCGATCTGACCGAACAGGAACTGAATAAAGCCTTTGTGCGCTTCAAAGAATTGGCAGATAAGAAGAAGGAAATTAGCGATCGCGACCTGGAAGCGATCGTCAATGACGAAATTCAACAGTCGCCGGATCTGTTCAAGCTGGAGTTAGTCCAGGTGTCCTGCGGGGATCACGCCAGTCCCACTGCCACCGTCAAGCTGCAAACTCCCGATGGGCAGGAATTGATGGATGCTGCCATTGGGACGGGGCCTGTGGATGCCGTCTACAAAGCGATTAATCGCGTCGTCAATGTCCCGAATGAGTTGATCGAATTCTCGGTGCAATCGGTGACGGCTGGCATTGACGCGATCGGGGAAGTGACGATTCGGCTGCGGCATGGCGATCGCATTTTTGCCGGACATGCGGCCAACACAGATATCATCGTCGCCTCCGCTCAGGCTTACATCAACGCTCTGAATCGCCTCTATGCCTCTCTGAATCCACCAGAAATGCGCATGAATCCCCAACATTCCAGCCTAGAAGCCACTTCTACAGCTAATGCATGATGCGACCGAGCCTGTCTGCAATGGGTCACAGTCACCAATTACATCAGTTGGATTTGCCCCCTTGTGCACACTTTTGTCAGATTTGTCGGCTAAGCAGCCAGGTTGAAGTAGCGATTTTGGTTGCTGCTTGGGAAATATAAGTTCATACTGCGAATGAAGTCGCCCCCGACTTGTCTATAACCTCGATTTCCCAAGGTGATCATCCATGTATGACCTGGCTAAGTTTAGCTTGAGTGAGATGACTGAGTGCGGCAGTGCCCTACGCAAATTGGGAAGTGGCGCTGCCAGTATGGAAACTGTCGCTGATCGCGTCGTGCAATATCTCTATCAAAATTTTCAAGATGCCACCATGGGCAGCAGTCCCTTTGCTCTGGTACGGTGCTTCAAGACTCATCCTCTGGGCGACCTCCCGGCTGAATTACAAACCTTTGTGCAGCAGCAACTAGGTACCCATGCCGCAACCCCGGAAATGAAATGCCTGACCTTACTGGCAACCACAGGTGATCACCCAGAATGGCAAGCGCGGGCGCGATCGCAAGGGCATCAGGCCATTCCCTTAGCCAGTGAAAAAATGGTCGCAGAATTCCCGATGATTTCCCAATTGATTCAACAAATGGGATTAGAAATTAATTCAGTCTTGGCACCAAGTACCGATCTGCTCATGGATCTGGAGCAACGGACTTTTAATGTGTTTTTGGTGCCGGATGCGGTCGGCAGTCCCTATGTCCCCGCGCAGCAAGAATTTGTGATTCCTTATGGCATTCGATCGGTATTAGGGTTTGGCGGAATGTTGCCTTCTGGGAACCTGATCGCGATCGTATTGTTTGCCAAAGCTCCGATTGCCCGTGAAACGGCTGATCTATTCAAAACCATTGCCCTCAACATGAAAATGGCCATGTTGCCCTTTGATCGAAGCCAAGTGTTTACTCCTGCGGCGATGTATTAATGCGGGTTGGGTGCCTCTGGCTGACGGTTGTCTTGTTCACCAATCATGTAGGGGGTTAGTCAGTGAATCAACTGGCGCAGGAAGAAGTGGCCCAACTGCGATCGCAGGTCGCCGCACTGGAAGAACTTTTAGCCGTGTATGAACGGGAAACGCTAGAAAAATCGCATCGGTTAGAACAAACATTACAAGAGCTGAAACATTCCGATGCGGCACTCCAGGTCTTGAAATCGATTTTGACCAGCATGGGTGATAGCGTGGTGGTCGTAGATGAGACTGGCAAACTGGTTTTAATTAATAAGGCAGCAGTGGAATTGCTGGGGTTTCAGTCCCAGCACACCCACTTTCAAGACTGGGTTACTGCACAAACCTTTTATGCCGCCGCTTCAGAGGCGCAGTTGACAGGGGCAGACTTTCCGATCGCCCGGGCGATGCAAGGGGAGGTGATCGACCATCTGGAAATTTATCATTGTCTCCACGATGAACCTGTTTGGTTTGATGTCACGGCGCGATCGCTGCAAAATGACCAGGGGATTGCGCAGGGAGCGGTAGCGGTGTTTCATAACATCACAGCCAGCAAACATGCCGAGGCTGCACTCCGCAGTTCGGAAGCCCATGCCCGCGAGCAGGCTGACAAGTTAGCCGCTGCCTTTAGTGAACTGCAACAGACCCAGGCGCAATTGATCCAAACCGAGAAAATGTCGAGTCTGGGGCAACTGGTGGCAGGGATTGCCCACGAAATCAACAATCCAGTTAACTTTATTTATGGCAATCTGTGTCCAGCCCAGGACTATATCAATGATGTATTGCATGTGCTATCGCTATATCAGCAGTATTATCCGCAGCCAGTGTCGGTGATTCAAGCTGAAATTGAGGCGATCGATCTGGTGTTTATTCAGGAAGATTTGCCAAAACTGCTGCGATCGCTACAAATGGGAGCCGAGCGCATTCGCCAAATCGTGTTGTCGTTGCGTAACTTCTCCCGCCTTGACGAAGCCGCAATGAAACCCGTCAACATTCATGATGGTCTCGAAAACACCCTCCTGATTTTGCAAAACCAACTCAAACCCAAGCCCGATCGCCGCGAAGTGCAAGTGGTGAAGGACTATGGTCACCTGCCACCAGTAGAATGTTTTGCTGGGCAACTGAATCAGGTGTTCATGAATATTGTCAGTAACGCGATCGATGCTCTGGATAACCTGCGCCAGCATCGATTTCAGGATACAGACACCGATCCCACCATCTGGATTCAGACGACCATGGAAGCCAGCGATCGTGTCCAAATTCGGATTCGCAATAATGGCCCCAGCATTGATCCAGTAGCGCTCTTTCGCCTGTTTGATCCTTTCTTTACCACGAAGCCTGTTGGCCACGGTACTGGCTTAGGACTGTACATCAGCTACCAGATTATTACCGAAAAACACAACGGCATGCTCGATTGTTGGTCAGAACCCGGCCAGGGAGTAGAATTCCGGATCTCGATTCCAATCACTCAGGCGCTCTGCACTTGATGATTCCCCTGCCGATTCGGGATAACTAGGATATTCCTCCCATCCCTGACATTGGTTTGATCATGAGCGATTTATTTAAAGGATTTGAACAACTCCTAGAATTAGCCAAAGCCCTGGAAGAAAAAGCCGCTAACGGCGAATTGAAAACTGATTTTCAAGTCAATACTCGCGGTCTGAGCAATATCCCACGTCAGGGCAATATTCCCCAGCCGTCCGGGGGAAATCGGTCTCAAGCGGGGACAAGTGGCGCAGCATCGCCCCCATCAGACCCACCGGCGGCGATCGTGACACCCCCGGCTGCTGCTGACCCACTGCCGACGCTCCAACAGGTGGGCGGGTTAGCCGATGTTTTGCAAGAACTGCGGGATCTGGTCGAAATTCCGCTCAAACGTCCCGATCTGCTGGCGAAATTGGGCTTAGAGCCGCCGCGAGGGGTATTGCTGGTGGGGCCACCAGGAACAGGAAAAACCCTGATGGCGCGATCGCTCTCCCAGGAATTAGGCGTGAACTATATCGCGATCGCGGGGCCAGAAGTGATCGGTAAATATTACGGAGAAGCGGAAGGGCGGCTGCGAGGCTTGTTTGAGAAAGCGGCTAAAGCCGCACCCTGCCTGATTTTTATTGACGAAATTGATAGCCTGGTGCCCGATCGCAGCAAAGTGGAAGGCGAAGTCGAAAAACGCTTGGTTGCCCAACTCCTGAGTTTGATGGATGGGTTTGCTAGTGCTCCGGGGGTGATTGTGCTGGCCGCGACCAACCGTCCCGATCACCTCGATCCGGCGCTCCGTCGTCCCGGACGCTTCGATCGCGAAGTCCAATTTCGGGTGCCCGATCGCAATGGGCGGCTGGAGATTTTGACGGTGCTCACCCGCGAGATGCCCTTAGTCTCGGTGGAACTAGCGGCGATCGCGGATTTGACTGTGGGCATGGTGGGGGCAGACTTGAAAGCGGTTTGTCAGAAAGCGGCTTACAGTGCCCTGCGGCGACAGGTGCCCTCCCTCTCCCATCCCGTGCCCGCCGATTTGAGTGTGACGCAGGATGATTTTGTCCAGGCGTTGCGAGAAGTGAAGCCATCGGTGTTGCGATCGGTGGAAGTGGAATCACCCCAAATCGCGTGGACCCAAATTGGTGGATTAACGACGATTAAGCAAACTCTCCAGGAATCCGTGGAAGGTGCCCTCCTATATCCCGAACTGTACGCCCAAACAGGTGCCCAAGCCCCACGCGGGATTTTACTCTGGGGGCCACCAGGAACGGGCAAGACCTTATTAGCCAAAGCCGTCGCGTCTCAAGCCAGAGCCAACTTTATTGCCGTGAATGGTCCCGAATTATTGAGTCGCTGGGTGGGTGCGGCGGAGCAGGAAGTCCGGGAGTTATTTCGGAAAGCGCGGCAGGCGGCTCCCTGTGTGGTGTTCATCGACGAAATCGACACGCTGGCACCTGTGCGCGGTAAGTTTCAGGGCGATTCTGGGGTGAGCGATCGCGTCGTCGGGCAACTCCTGACGGAACTGGACGGCTTACAGGACTGCTTGAATGTGTTGCTGATTGGGGCAACCAATCGTCCGGAGGCGATCGACCCTGCCCTGCTAAGAGCCGGACGCTTGGATCTGCAACTGAAAGTCGATCTCCCCGATCTGAGCAGCCGCCTCGCGATTTTGCAAGTTCATAATGGCGATCGCCCCCTCTCGACTCAGGTCGATTTGCCGCACTGGGCAACGCAAACCGAAGGCTGGAACGGTGCCGATCTCGCCCTGCTGAGTAATCAAGCCGCCCTGGAAGCCATCCGCCGCTACCGCGCTCAAAATCGGACCGACCCCACCCTGATCCAAATTGACCACCAGGATTTTGCCGCCGCTTACACCCTGCTCCTGCACCAGAAACAAAGTTAGGTTGCCGACCCAAAGGCTCTTTCTTGCCCTGTGACTATAACGGTAGGGCAAGAGCGAAATGGGTGGGATCAAGGGGCGATCGCATCCCATCAAACTGGTTCGATCGCACGATGTTTGACCACATCTCCAAACTCTTGATTGAGCAGTATTCCCTTGATTTCGCCAGTTGGTGAGTGGGAGAACCCATCACCCTCACTGAGCTAAGTCCATCCAAACTCTCCTCGGAGCCTCGCGCTTCTGTTTTACGGGAAGTGGTACTTCTCCCAATCAGCAGGATCGGGCAGTCATGGCTCAGGATCGAACTGATTGGCAACACCAAACACAGACCATAGTTGATTGTGCCTGCCAAATTCTGGATGCAGTCGGAGAGCCAGAAGCCGGAGGGACGGTATTTATGGGAAAGACTTACACCCTCTTCACCCAGAATGATTCTCTGTACGCTCTGGCTTCGGAACGGGGAGTTGAACCTACCGAAGCGGACTGCACCGTTTTGCCCAACTCTGTTCTACAAACCAGACGAGGCATCATTCTTAAAGCAGAAGGGGGAGTTATTTCCATCGAATCAACCAGCATCACAAATTCAGATACTCAATGGTTTGAAAATCAGCGCGATCGCGTAGTCCAAAACCTAAAAGTGCAGGACAAGGATAATTGTCAGATTGCGATGTAATCACTATTGATGAACTATGATTGTGTCTCTGCTCAACTCGATATAAGAGTGTTGTTCAAATCTAAGTACAGGACAAAAGTTGTAGGGACTGCACAAAGTCGGGATCATTGGACGGGGATGGATTGAGCACTAAATGGCGCAAATAATCGAGACCTAAGCGAAACAGACTTTTGACCCGACGCCCGTGTTTTTTAATCGCAATCGGCTACCATTGATGCAACCATAACCTGGTTCGGAACGCCCAACATCAGAGGGTGTTTGAAAAGGTCTGAGGAGTGACAATTTAGGCCAAGCGCCGTACCATAATACGGATCATGGCCAGGTAGATAAATGCCTCCGAGGTTGCGGGCAGGCGCTCATAATCTCT
>JAIXVO010000058.1 GCA_027482985.1 Cyanobacteriota bacterium | reverse complement strand
CGTCTTCATCCAGGAAGTAGGCTAAACCGCCCGTCATCCCAGCGCCGACGTTGCGTCCGGTGCGACCGAGCACGACAATCACGCCGCCCGTCATGTATTCGCAGCAGTGGTCGCCTGCTCCTTCGATCACGGCTTTGGCGTAGGAGTTGCGGACTCCAAAGCGTTCTCCGGCTTGACCGAGGGCATAGAGGGTGCCGCCTGTTGCGCCGTAGAGACAGGTGTTGCCGAGAATCACATTGTCTGACGGGTTGTAGGTTGCTGCTGGCGGGGGGGCGATGATGATTTCGCCGCCGTGCATGCCTTTACCCACATAGTCATTCGCTTCGCCAGAGAGGTTGAGCGTCATCCCAGGAAGGTTAAACGCGCCGAAGCTTTGGCCGACGGGACCTTGCAGATTTAAGGTGATGTGACCGCTGAAGCCGCTATTGCCATGCTGGAGCGCGATCGCCCCGGCTAACCGAGCACCCACTGTGCGATCGGTATTCACGACCCGCGCGGTTTTGGTAACTGTGCCCTGTTGCGCGATCGCGGCTTGAATTTCGGGATCAGCAAGTAACTCGTCATCCAGGACGTGACCGTTGCTATGAACGGTTTCATGATCCAGCCAAGAGCGATCGGTGCGCGTATCGGGTAGTTTGGTTAGACAATCCAGATTCAGGTGGGGGGTTTTGGTCAGGCGGGAGACGGGGCGCACCTGGAGTAAGTCGGCGCGACCGATCACTTCACGCAAAGAGTGGTAGCCCAACCGCGCCAGGAGCGATCGCACTTCTTCGGCGACAAACAGGAAGAAGTTGACGACATGTTCTGGCATCCCAGTAAACCGCTTCCGCAGTTCTTCTTTCTGGCTGGCGACCCCGACGGGACAATTGTTCGTGTGGCAAATGCGCGCCATGATGCAGCCTTCCGCAATCATCGCGATCGAGCCAAAGCCAAACTCTTCGCCGCCCATCAGCGCGGCCAACAAGACATCCCACCCAGTTCGCAAGCCGCCATCCACGCGCAAAATCACGCGCTGGCGCAGTTTGTTCTGCATCAGGGTGCGATGCACTTCCGTCAGGCCCAACTCCCACGGACTGCCTGCATGTTTGATCGAACTCAGCGGCGATGCGCCTGTCCCACCTTCATGTCCCGAAATTTGGATGATGTCGGCGTTGGCTTTAGCGACTCCCGCCGCGATCGTGCCAATCCCGACTTCCGACACCAGTTTCACGGAAACTTGCGCCTGGGGATTGATCTGGTGCAGGTCGAAGATCAGTTGGGACAAATCCTCAATTGAGTAAATGTCGTGGTGCGGCGGAGGCGAAATCAGCGTGACACCGGGCTTAGATCGCCGCAACATCGCAATATATGGACTCACCTTATTCCCCGGCAATTGGCCACCTTCACCGGGTTTTGCGCCCTGTGCGACTTTAATTTCCAATTGCTTGGCCTGCATCAAATACTCCGGTGTCACCCCAAAGCGACCCGACGCAATTTGTTTGATCGCGGAACTCACAGAATCCCCGTTCTGTAACCCTTTCAGGTGGGGGAATGTGGCCGACTGGCCGGTGCCATTCACATCCGCCACGACTTTGAACCGAATCGGATCTTCGCCACCCTCGCCGGAATTGGATTTGCCGCCGAGTCGGTTCATGGCGATCGCCAGGGTTTCGTGCGCCTCGCGAGACAACGCTCCCAGGGACATCCCCCCGGTGCAGAAGCGTTTCACAATGTCGGTCGCGGATTCCACTTGGTCGAGCGGAATCGGGGCGCGATCGCTCTGGAAGTCGAGCAGGTCACGGAGAGCCGTCAGCGGGCGATTGCCGATGTATTTCTGATACAGGTCGTAGTGATCGTAGGATTTTTCTTCGACTGCCTTGTGCAAGTACTTCGCCATTTCGGGGCTGTTGATGTGGTATTCGCCACCGGGACGATAGTTGACGAAGCCGAAGTTTTCCAGCTTCTTCAGGGTCAACTCAGGGAATGCCCGTTGATGAATAGACAGCACTTCGTTGGCGAGATCGGCGATCGTCAGACCGCCCAGGCGGGAAGCAGTCCCCGAAAAGCCGAGATGCAGTAAATCACCGCCAATCCCGATCGCCTCAAAAATTTGCGCTCCGTGATAGCTGGACAGCAACGAAATGCCCATCTTCGACAGGATTTTCAGCAGACCATCCTCGATCGCTTTGCGGAAATTGGTTTCTGCCGTCGCCAGGGTAATCGCTTTGAGTTTGCCCCGCTCCATGAAGCTCTGGGTTTTGGCATCCAGCCACCACTGCCGCACGGTTTCCAACGCCAGATAAGGACACACGGCACTGGCACCATAGCCAATCAAGCAGGCAAAGTGATGCGTACTCCAGCATTGCGCCGTTTCCACCACCAGCGATGCCCGCATCCGTAAGCCCTGCCGGATCAGGTGATGGTGGACTGCGCCCACGGCCAGCAAGGGGGGAATGTAGCTGTACTCAGCGCTGAGGGGGGTGGGAGTGCCTGTTTGGTCGATGCGATCGCTGAGGATCAAAATCGTTTTGCCGGCCTGGACTGCTGCTGTCGCCTGGTCACAGAGAGACTGGACTGCGGTTTGGAGTCCGGTGGGGCCATCGGCGATCGCGAACAAGGTGGACAGATCTGCCGTCTCAAATTCAGAATCGCGGATGTGTTGCAGTTCCCCATCATTTAAAACGGGCGATTCCAGCTTGATCAGATGGGCATACTCCGGCTTTTCTTCCAGTAAGTTGCCCCGTTTGCCCAACTGCATCGAGAGGGACATCACCAATCGTTCCCGGTAAGGGTCGATCGCGGGATTCGTGACCTGGGCAAACCGCTGCTTGAAGTAGTCGTAGAGCAAGTGCGGTTTGGCAGACAACACCGCCAGCGGAATGTCATCGCCCATGCAAAAGGTTGGCTCTTTACCCTGGGCGGCCATTTCCTGAATCGTCAGTTCCAGGTCTTCTGCCGTATAGCCAAAAGCGGTTTGCTGCCGCAATAGCTCTGCCGTTGTCAGATAAGGGGTTTCATCCGTCGGCTGCGGCTGCAACTCGTGGCGATACTGCTGCAACCAGGCTCCGTAAGGTTTGGCGCTGGCAATCTGCTGCTTAATTTCCCAATTCTTCAACAGTTCGTGGGTTTGCAGGTTGAAGGCCACCATTTGTCCCGGCCCCAACCGTCCTTTCTCCAGAATATCGGCTTCGGGAATGTCCACCACACCTGCTTCCGAGGCCACCACAATGTAGCCATCCCGCGTCACCACAAAGCGCGCCGGACGTAGCCCATTGCGATCGAGCGCCGCCCCGACCACATTACCATCGCTAAACACCAGCAGGGCGGGACCATCCCAGGGTTCCTGCAACCCACTGTAGTACTCGTAGAAATTGGTGATCTCCGGGTGGTCAGCCAGATCCGGCTGGTTCTTGTAGGCTTCGGGCACCATCAGCATCAATGCTTCCTGGGGACTGCGCCCGGATCGCACCAACAACTCAAACACGTTATCCAGATTCGCGGAGTCGCTATTTTCCATCCGCACCGTGGGCATCAAGTCAGGCAAGCGATCGCCCCAGCAATCGTGCGCCAGTTCCGCCTGTTTTGCCACCATCCAATTAATGTTGCCGAGCAGCGTATTAATTTCGCCGTTGTGCCCCAATAATCGCATCGGTTGCGCCAGCGGCCATTTCGGCATGGTGTTGGTACTGAAGCGACGGTGATAAACCGCAAACGCACTCTCGTAGTCGGGATGTTGCAAATCCTGATAAAACTGCCCCAGCACTTCCGATCGCACCATGCCCTTATACACAATCGTCCGACTGGACAAGGAACACAGGTAAAAGTCATCAAAGGCGTTGGCAGTCCCCAACCGTTGCGCCTCGTCTGCCACCACTCGTAATACCTGTTTGCGAATCAGGTAGAGCTGCCGTTCCAGGGCTTCTCCCCGCTGCTCCGACTGGACAAAAATTTGCTCGATCTGCGGTTGGTTGGCCCGCGCCTGTTCGCCCAGACACCCCGGTTGCACGGGCACAACACGCCAGCCCAACACGGTCACGCCCACTGCCGTCGCCACCTGTTCCAATAATTGCCGAGCGATCGCGGCGGTCTCAGTCGCTTGCGGCAAAAACACCATCCCCACTGCCAGTCCGTCTGTCGGTGGCAACTCCCGCCCCTGCGCGGTAAACCATTGTCCCAGGAGTTTCCAGGGAATGGCGGTCATCAATCCCGCCCCATCACCCGAATCATAGTCGGCACTACAGCCGCCGCGATGCTCCAAGCAGGTCGCTGCGGCCAGGGATTTGACCACCAAATCATGGCTAGCGCGCCCCTGGCGATCGGCAATAAAACCCACACCGCAGGCATCCCGCTCTTCCACCAGCCAACGTTGCCCGGCATAGCCATTCGATGCCATTGATTGATTGCTGTCCTGATTCACAGTAGTTGTATCCATTGGGTGACG
>JAIXVO010000464.1 GCA_027482985.1 Cyanobacteriota bacterium | reverse complement strand
TTTATCTTATGTTTTTTTTATAATTCGCAACAAAATTCTAATCGGTTTAGCGGCTTATGTTAACCAGTGTGCGAAATCCTCTCGTCAAACAAATTCGTGCCCTCCATCAAGCCAAGGGCCGCCGGGAGCAGGATTTATTTTTATTAGAAGGAACCCATCTGGTGGAAGCGGCTTGTCAGGCGCAGCGATCGCTTGACACCGTTTGTTACACTCCTGACTGGCAAACTCGTTACCCCGACCTCTGGACCCAAGTGACCCAGCAAGCCGCGCGGTTGGAAGTCGTGAGTCCTGAAGTTTTGCGGGCGATCGCCACCACCGTTGAACCCGACGGCATCGTGGCGACTGTCGCGCGATCGACCACCCCCGCGCCCCAGTTTCAGCAGTTGGGATTAGTTTTAGACACCATTCAAGATCCTGGCAACCTGGGCACTATGATTCGCACGGTCGCGGCGGTCGGCGGCGACGGCATCTTACTGAGCAGCAATAGTGTCGATCTGGATCATCCCAAAGTGCTCCGGGCTTCGGCTGGACTCTGGTTTCAAGTGCCCCTGATGACCAGTGCCGATCTCCCGGCGACGCTCCAGCACTATCGCCAACAAGGGGTTCAACTCATCGCGACCCATCCCACCGCCGCATCAACTTACTGGGACATTGATTTGCGGGTGCCGACTTTATTCATGTTAGGCAATGAGGGGGCTGGACTTTCGCCTGCCCTCGCAGCGATCGCGGATCAGGCGGTGAACATTCCCTTAAGTCCGGGGGTGGAATCCTTGAATGTGGCGATCGCGGCGGCGCTCATCCTATATGAAGCCAAACGCCAGCGCCAGCGATAAGTTACGAGTCGGAAGCCGCTAAGTCTTGCATAAATTGTTCGATATCGGCGATCGCGTCTTCCCAGACATTCAGGTTGGCTTCAGGTACCGCGTCCTGCTTCTCTAAACCTGGACTGACAGGCAGGGAAGTTGGTTCAGGCGATGGCTCAGTTTCTAGCGATTGTTGTAGTTGTTCCAGCGCTTGGCGAAACGCTTGAGCGGCAGCACGGCGTGCTTCTTGCTGCTGATTCATAAGATCCCAACTCCAAACAAAAACAGCTCGTTGATGGTCAGTCACACAGGCGCAAACCGCAATCCCGATAACATAGGACTAGAATGCCCAATCATAACCAGGATTCAGCCAAAAGTCTTGGATCGGCTTCCAGCGATGACGACCAAACTGGTGCGGCAAATTGGAATTAGCTGGCTCAGGAAGGTTCACATCGCCGTATGATCAGAGGTTCGGTTTAACTTTCTACCGACTTGAGTTGTCTGATGGGAACATCCCATCGAGAATAGGTGAGAAGATGCCAGGAGAAAACTGTGAGCGAGTCATTTGATTACGATTTGCTGATTATTGGAGCCGGCGTGGGTGGGCATGGTGCCGCCTTACATGCCGTCAGTTGTGGCTTAAAAACTGCCGTGGTGGAAGCCGGGGTGATGGGTGGCACCTGCGTCAACCGGGGTTGTATTCCCTCGAAAGCGCTGTTAGCGGCTTCGGGCAAAGTCCGTGAGTTGCGGGATGCCCATCACCTCAAAGCCTTGGGCATCGCGTTGGAGAATGTCTCGTTTGAGCGGCAGGCGATCGCAGATCACGCCAATGGCATCGTCACCAAACAACGGGATGCTCTGGTCAATAGCCTCAAACGGCTAGGGGTGGATACGATTCAAGGTTGGGCACGGGTCGCGGACATCCAAACCGTGACGGTGGAAACCCCAACGGGCGAAAAAATTATTACCGCTAAAGATATTATTTTGGCACCGGGATCAGTGCCCTTCGTGCCACCAGGCGTTGAAATTGATGGCAAAACGGTCTTCACCAGTGATGATGCCGTGCGCTTAGAATCCCTGCCCAACTGGATTGCGATCGTCGGCAGTGGCTACATTGGGCTGGAATTTGCCGATGTCTACTCCGCTCTGGGCAGCGAAATCACCCTGATCGAAGCCCTGGATCAACTGATGCCAGGATTTGATCCCGACATTGCCAAACTGGCTCAGCGCGTGCTGATCACCCCCCGTGACATTGAAACGAAAGTCGGGGTGCTGGCGAAACGGGTGATTCCCGGTTCCCCTGTGGTGATTGAACTGGCAGACGCAAAAACCAAAGAAGTGGTAGAGATCCTGGAAGTCGATGCTTGCTTGATTGCCACCGGACGGATTCCCTACACCAAAGATTTAGGACTGGCGCAGGTCGGGGCAGAACTCGATCGCCGTGGCTTTATCCCCGTCGATGACCATTTAGCCGTGGTGAAAGACGGTCAACCCATTCCCCACCTCTACGCGATCGGCGATGCGACTGGCAAAATGATGTTGGCCCATGCCGCCTCCGCACAGGGCATTGCCGTGGTGGAAACGATTTGTGGCCGCGATCGCACCGTCGATTACCACAGCATTCCCGCCGCCGCCTTCACCCATCCAGAAATCGGCTTCGTTGGCATGACCGAACCCGCCGCCCAGGAAAAAGGTAAAGCGGAAGGCTTCGAGGTCGCCGTCGCTCGCACCTACTTCAAAGGCAACGCCAAGGCGATCGCGGAAGGGGAAACCGAAGGACTCGCCAAGATCGTTTACCGCAAAGACACGGGCGAAGTCTTAGGCGTTCACATTTTCGGGCTACACGCCTCCGATCTGATCCACGAAGCCGCCAGCGCGATCGCCCACCGCCAATCCGTCCACGACTTAGCCTTCCTGGTACACACTCATCCCACCCTTTCAGAAGTGCTGGATGAAGCCTACAAACGGGCAGTAGGAAGCCACTAGGGGCAGAAGTGAGGAAGGGGAGGAAGGGGAGGCAAGGAACCTCCCTCCCCTTCCTCACTTCCCTCTCCCTTCCTTCCTCTCCCTCCCATTCCTGTCTTTTCCCCAAATTCCCTGCGATCGTCGCTAATCAGTCACGCTACTTGCGTTACGCTATCAAATAGCTTTCGTTTAATTAACTTAACGAAATTGCGATCGCGCTTCAGATTTCAGCATTCAGTGTTTAGGGCTCAAGGTACCTATGCAGATTCGTCGTCGTCCGCCTAATCCGGCTGTTGCCGTGCAAGAGTTACAGTATCAAGTGAAGGTGCCTGATGCCGCACCGCAACATATTTTGGAAGAAATTGTGTGGCAAAAAGAGGCTGAAGTCGATCAATTGCGGGAATATCT
>JAIXVO010000253.1 GCA_027482985.1 Cyanobacteriota bacterium | reverse complement strand
GCATCGCCGGAACACGCTATTTCTGGCGATCGCCATCATCCTAAATAGTGGTGCCCTGATTTTGACGAACTCGCGCAATGGCTGGGCGATCGCGGCGGGAGCAGCGTTTGTGTTTGCCGTCTACCGGGGTTGGCGCTGGTTGGTGGCTGGGGTGCTGGCGTTGATCGGGTTGGTGCTGGGTGCTGCTTTTGCGCCGCCGCCGTGGCAGACGGGTTTACGCGCCATTGTGCCTCAGTTCTTTTGGGCGCGGCTCACCGATCAAATGTTTCCCAATCGTCCCATCCCGACGCTGCGATCGACCCAATGGCAGTTTGCCTGGTCATTGACCCTGGAACGCCCCTGGCTCGGCTGGGGCTTACGCAACTTCCACCCGTTGTACCTCCAGGAAACTGGGTTCACGTTAGGCCATCCCCATAACTTCCCGCTCATGATGCTGTGCGAAACGGGTGTGCCTGCGACCTTGCTGCTATTGGGGCTGGTCGGTTGGATCGTCACACAGGGTGTCCGCCAGTTACAGCGTTGGCCAGATGAGGGCGATCGCCTCTTACTCTTCACCTTCATCGTGGCGTTTCTCAGCCATACGGTATTTCATTTATTTGATGTCACCTTTTTCGATGCCCGCATCAATCTTCTCGGCTGGCTCCTGCTATCCGGCATCTGGGGTGTTTCCAGTCAGCGTCACCCAGCCCCAGGCAATAGCGAAAGCGCCTAACCTGCCCAACAAAAATTTGGCGTAGCTATCGCAAAGATGACTGGTGCGTTACGCGATCGCTACACATTCCGTCTCCTGACTCCTGACTCCTGCCTCCTTCCCCCCTAATTCCTCCGTTCCGCCCCACATTGCCCCAGTTGAGTGGAAGTCAGACTCACATTTGCGGTCACAAAAGGCGCGATCGCGGTTTCGGTAATCCAGCCGCGATCGCCGGATGCCGCCAACTCTGGGGGACGAGTGCCAGGTGGGACAGAACAGATCTTCACACCTAACCAGCGTTGATTGGCCTCATCTTGTTGCTGGCTGACAATTTCTAAGACACTGCCGACAGGGAGATTGGTGAGATCGGGCGGAGGATCGGCGATCGGGCTGGAAAGCAGGGTGATCGGCGGAATCCCTTCGCCAGCGGGAGTGGTGCGGTTGACTAGGACCCGCGTCCCGATCGCAAAGGCGGCTGGGCTGGCTGGTGTTGAGTTCAAGGGCGGCACCGAGGGCACAACGGGGGGAGGATTGCTGGTGGCCGGATTCAGGGTCGGCGCTTGAGCGGTTTCCAGGAACGATAAGCCATATAAAAAGGCGGTCGTGAGTAAGCCACCTAATCCGATCGCTGCCAGCAAGACCACGAAGGGGGACACTCGCCCTGACCGGAGTAACTTGGGATCGGTGAAATTTTGGGTGCGTAAACTGGAGCGGGCATCGGGATCGGCAGGGAGTTGGGTGGCGGCGATCGCGGTCGCGGGGGGCGCTTGGGTGGCGAGGGTCGCCGGTAAGGGGGCCACCGTTGGGCTGAGACTGGGCTGCACGCGGCAATACACCAGCCCGATGGTGACGTTATCATGCCCGTTTTGCTGATTCGCGATCGCCACCAATTGGTGCGCGACCGTCCCCATATCGGTAGTGCCTTGGAGCAAGGGGAGGAGATAAGATTGCCAGGACTGCTCAACGCGATCATTGTCGCTCAGACCGTCGGAGCACAGTAAAAAGATGCAATCTTCATCCAGCAAATAGCGTTGAATAGTGGGCCGCAAGAGAGTGGAGGAATTCATGCCCAACGCCTGCACCAGCGAACCCGCACTGGGTTGACGCAGGGCTTCCCGATATAAGGCATAGCCCAACCGGGTTTCGCGGGTGGCCAGATCGTCATCTAGCGTGATTTGGTGACAGCCGGAAGCGGTGATGCGGTAAGCGCGACTGTCGCCCACATGGGTCAGAAATAACTCTGGCGGTTGCACCAGCGCCATCACCAGGGTCGTGCCCATCCGCTGCCGTTCTTGCCGATGTTCGGTGTCATTGCGCTGCGCGATCGCGTCATTGGCGGCGACGGCGGCGGCATCCAACTGGTGAATTAAATCACTGGCCGCAATGGGAATGTCGCGAGGGAGGGCTTGCAATTGTTGGCGGAGGGTGGCGATCGCCAGATTCGAGGCAATGTTGCCGCCCTCATGCCCCCCAATGCCGTCACAGACGATCGCCGCAGGCAACTCCAGCGGCGATCGCCCCGTCCCCAGGTCAAAGGTCAAGACGCTGCCACTCTCTGGCGCACAGGCATCTTCGTTCCGTTGGCGGGTGGGCCCTTGATCGGTCAGCGTGGCAATTTGAATCTGGTACTGGTAGGACTGACTGACGATCGAGATCGCCTGATCCAGCACACTCAGTAACCCGTCGGCAGTCGTAATTTGTTGGGTGAGTAGTTGGTGACACAGTTGCGTCAAGAAGTCAGCGACTTCGGGATGGGCTTCGGGGAGCCAATGCTGCCAGAATTGCCCCAATTCCACCAGGCTCAAAGCGGTAGCGCTACGGTGTAACTCCAGCACCCGCACCAGCCCCCCTTCCACCCGCAGACAAGTCGGTGTTAGTAAGGTTTGCTCCACTTGTTCGCTTTGACAAACCGGCCACAGATGCGCCAACTGCCGCAGCCAGTTGAGTTGGCGTAACCCACTGGCATACTGCCAAACGGCGGCGAGTTCTGGCATCACCGTCCCTTCCGTCATCGCCGCCTCATGCTTGCCGACACCCGCTGGATAAATGGGCGCTTTTTCGAGCCAATAGCGCTCCCCTGGCGTGTCCGGGGTGGCTGGTAAGACGGCGTAAACCTGGGGCATGTGGGGCTGGAGCCCGACGAGGCGCAAGTAAGGTTCAACGGTTTCCGAAACGGCTTCTGGAAATTCCGGGAGGAGGGCGGGTTTGGTATCTAAATACACGCGATCTTGCTGGCACCAATAGCGATCGCGGATCAAACTCCCGGCCTGTCCGGCACTACTCCCCGCTCCCGCCAACCACAGATATTGCTTAACTAAAGGCGACCGGCAGGTTTGACAAAATCGATGGCTAACCGGGTTGGGAGCCTGACACAGGGAATTGGCACAGTACAGCGTGACCTCAGGGCGATGCATCAAAATAATTCGCTAAATCAACGTGTTGTCAGTTAAACCACAAACCCAGCCGCGATCGCTACGGAACCGCTGACTTTTTCTATGTTAAACCTAGGACTTTCAGGACGGATTTTTTTCCGGTTAGCCCCAGCCGCGATCGCACACCGCCCTCGTTCTCGCCATTAGACCAAAAGGTGACCCGCTTTCCCCCCTCCCCTTAACCTTAAATTAAGGTTTACTCGGTTATTCCCTGGAAAACTTTAACTAAAAGATAACCTTCAAATAACCTGTCATCACGACCCCTTAACCATCACCCAGTATCCTGAGACCTGAATGTCTAACTGAACACTTAGCCTTCTGGAGCAAAATTATGGTGGTTAATCAAGTGAAGCTTGTGCCAAGCCGCTTCACCGCACTGTTGAGTGCAACTGCGGCAACGGTCGCCGTGGTCGGTCTGTCCATTTCTGCGGTAAACTCTCAAAGTTCTGTCATCAAGATTGATGGTTCCAGTACGGTTTATCCAATCACCGAAAAAGTTGCTGAAGGGTTCCAAAAGACAGGGAGCGCGAAAGTCACGGTTGGAATTTCCGGGACGGGTGGTGGTTTCAAAAAGTTCTGTGCGGGTGAACTTGATATTTCTAATGCGTCTCGCCCCATCTTGAAGAAAGAGATGGCTGCTTGTGCCGCGAAAGGGGTGCGATACATTGAGTTACCCGTAGCCTATGACGCGATTACCGTTGTGACCAACAAAGGTAACACCTGGGCCAAGAATTTGACCACCGCCGAACTGAAGAAAATTTGGGAACCCGCCAGCACGGTCAAGAATTGGAAAGATGTTCGCAGTGGCTTCCCCAACCAACCCCTGCGGTTGTTTGGCCCAGGAGCTGACTCCGGCACCTTCGACTACTTTACGGAAGCCATCAACGGCAAAGCCAAGTCGGTGCGCAAAGACTTTACCGCCAGCGAAGATGACAACGTCCTGGTGCAAGGCGTGAGTCGCGATAAAGGGGCGCTGGGTTACTTTGGGATGGCTTACTACGAAGCCAACAAAGGTCGGATTAACGAAGTCTCCGTGAATGGTGTGTCGCCCAGTGTGCAAACGGTTCAGAGTGGTGCTTACACGCCCCTCTCCCGGCCGCTGTTCATCTATGTGAATGCGGAGTCGGCGAAGAAGCCGGAGGTGAACAAGTTCATCCAGTACTATATGAAGAATGGCGGTGCGGCGGCTTCTGCGGTGAAGTATGTAGCGTTGCCAGCGCGGGCTTATCCCGTGGCAATGACGCGCTTCAACAAGAAGAAGACGGGGACGATCTTCGGTGGCGAAGAAGCCGTGGGTCTGAAGATTGATGAATTGTTGACCCGTGAGTTGAAAGAGTAGTACGGTTTGAGGGGTGGATTGAGTCAATCCACCCCTCTTTGTCGTTCAATTCAACTACTTCAACAGAAGTCAGGTTTACTCTGGCTTCTGATCTTTATGTGAACTTGCACCATGTCTAATTCTTCACCTGCTTTGCCCAAAAGCAATCGGTTTACCAAGCACAAAGGGGCTCGCGAGTGGCAAGAGCGAGTCATTGAGTTTGTGCTGTTTTTGGCTGGATTTTCCTGTGTGTTGACCACGTTTGCCATCATGGAAATTTTGGTGGTGGAATCCTGGCACTTTTTTCAAACCGTGTCGATTGTGGAATTTGTGACCAGTAAGGATTGGTCGCCATTATTCGAGCCACCCGGTTACGGCATCTTGCCGTTAATTTCAGGCACTTTAACGACGACAGCAGTGGCGCTTTCGGTCGCGATTCCGATGGGCTTAATTGCCGCCGTTTATTTGAGCGAGTTTGCCTCTGGGAAACTGCGGGAAACGGTGAAACCGATTCTGGAGTTGCTGGCTGCAATTCCGACGGTGGTTTACGGCTATTTTGCGCTACTGCTGGTGATTCCCATTCTGCAATGGCTGTATAGCTTTGTTGGCCCGACCCTATCAAATATTTTCCCCGCGATTTTCCCCGTCGAAATGTCAGGGTTCAATATGCTGGGGGCGGGTGTGGTGATGGGGTTAATGATTACCCCGATGATCAGCTCCATTAGCGAAGATGCGATGCGGGCCGTGCCCAATATGTTGCGGGAAGGGTCTTATGCGACTGGCGCAACCAAGTTGCAAACGGCTTTGCAAGTGGTCTTTCCAGCGGCGATTTCCGGCATCTTTGCGGCGGTAATTCTGGGGATTTCGCGGGCGGTGGGAGAAACCATGATTGTCGCGATCGCGGCAGGGTTACAACCCAATTTCACCTTCAACCCCCTCGACTCAGCCGCCACCATGACCGCCTACATTGTGCAAGTTAGCTTAGGGGACTTACCCCACGGCACGATTCAATATCAGAGCATCTTTGCAGTGGGTTTAACGTTGGTGTTGATTACCTTAGTCTTCAACATCCTGGGTTACTTCTTAAGCAAGCGCTTTCGGGAGATTTACTAAACTATGGCGCCAGCTGAATTGTCCGCTCAGTCTTTATCTCCTGCCCATAACGCCGTTTCCCGGCGGCAGCTCATCAGCAGTTCGTTTGCCATTCTGGGCTTGCTGGTGATCTTTATTGCGCTCATGGTGCTGCTGGCATTAGTCACCAGCCTGGTGTTGCAAGGTGCGCCCCGCCTCAACTGGAAATTTTTTACTTCATTTCCCAGTAGTGATCCCTTAGAGGCTGGCATTCTGGCCGCCTGGGTGGGATCGGTGCTGGTGATGTTAACGACGATGCTGTTTGCGATTCCCCTGGGGGTGGCGGCGGGCATCTATTTAGAAGAGTATGCGCCGAAAAACTGGTTGGCGGCGTTGATTGAGATTAACGTCACCAATTTGGCTGGGGTGCCTTCGATTGTTTATGGGCTACTGGCTTTAGGGTTATTTAGTCAACAATTGAACTTAGGTGAGAGTGTATTAACAGCCGGATTAACGCTGGCTCTCTTGATTTTACCGATCGTGATTGTGACGACTCGCGAGGCGTTGCGGGCGATTCCGAACCTGTTGCGAGAAGCCGCCTATGCGCTGGGAGCCAGTCGCTGGCAAATGATTTGGGATCACATCCTGCCCTATTCGTTCGGCAGTATTTTGACCGGGATCATTATTGGGATGTCGCGGGCGATCGGCGAAACGGCTCCGTTGATCACGATCGGCGCGCTCACCTTTATTGCCTTCTTACCCCCTTTACCGATTCAACCGGAATTTCCGTTTATCTCTTTTGAATGGCTGACAGCACCCTTTACGGTGATGCCGATTCAAATGTTTAACTGGGTGTCGCGCCCGGAACAAGAGTTTCAGGTGAACGCCGCTGCCGCTGGGGTGGTTTTGATCGTGATGACTCTGACCTTGAATGGTTTTGCAATTTATCTTCGTTATCGTTTCCGGAAGGGCGTCAAATGGTAGAAGAACTCTCTCTCCCTAAGTTAAATTTCCCCACGACTGATTTGAAGGCTGAAGTTCAGGATCTTGACTTCTACTACGGCACTTCCAAAGCGTTGAAGAATGTCAATATGAGTGTGCCCGCCCGGAAAGTGACGGCTTTGATTGGCCCTTCTGGTTGCGGCAAAACCACCCTGCTCAGATGCTTTAACCGGATGCACGATTTGTATCCCGGCAACCGCTATGACGGGCAAATTATGCTGGATGGCATCAACATTCTCGATCGCAAAGTTGATCCCATCGAAGTGCGGATGCGCATCAGCATGGTGTTCCAACGACCCAACCCCTTCCCGAAATCGATTTATGATAATGTCGCCTATGGGTTGCGGGTGCAGGGCTTGACCAAGCGGCAAGCGGTGGATGAAAAGGTGGAGCAGGCGTTGAAGAGTGCAGCGCTGTGGTCAGAAGTGAAAGATCGCTTAACCGAGTCCGCCTATGCCCTGTCCGGGGGGCAACAGCAGCGCTTGTGTATTGCGCGAGCGATCGCCACTGATCCCGACATCGTGTTGTTTGACGAACCCACTTCGGCTCTCGACCCGATCGCCACCGCCAGCATTGAAGATCTGGTGAATGAACTGAAGCAACAGGTGACGATTCTGATCGTCACCCACAGTATGCAACAGGCGGCGCGGTTGTCGGATTACACAGCGTTCATGTATTTGGGTGAGTTGTTGGAATTTAATCAAACTAATGTGCTGTTCAATCAACCCGCACACAAACGCACCCAAGATTATGTCAGTGGTCGGTTTGGTTAAAGCCTGAGTGCGATCGCGAGTCTGCATCGCATCTCACTGCATTATTTGCTTAACTCATCCATCCAGGGGTAGAGAGGCTTCACTGATGTCTCTCTACCCCTGGATTGCTTAATTTCGTAGGGTATGTTGAGCGTCAGCGGAACGCACCACCCGATTGTCAAAGGTGTATTAACCTTTAAGTTTTCGTTGCATTTAGTTACACTAAAGTTGGTTTCGTAATGGATGTCGAGCGATCGCTGCAATCAGGATTGAAAGATGACTCAAATTTCCAGTGTTGACAAGAAAGTTCGTTCGCGATGGCAGTTGTTGTGGTGTCCGATGTTGCTGATTGCACTGGGATTTCATGGGTTCCTCTTGTTTTTTCCGTGGCAATCTCAATCCGCTAAACAACCAGCTAAAGAAGCGGGTAAATCCGTCAAACTCAGTCGGTTGACAACCTTAAAACCGGGGCAGTCAGAGGCCGATCAAACCCAGGCGATCGAGGCGGCATTGCGGGCAAACCAATCGGATCTTGTGGTGAAAGCCTCGCCATCCCCCTCGCCTGCCGCGATCGCGACAGGCGTGCAACCCGTCCCCTCGCCCCTGCCCCGCAAACCCGCTGCTGCGCCCAAACCGAAAGTGGCGACCCCCACTCCCCCCCAACCCACTGCTGCCGTGTTAACGCAACAGGAACAGGGATTTGTCAGTCGGCTACAAAAGTTAGAAGGGCGAGAAGTGAATGAACCCGTATCTTCCACGCTGTTTCCCAATCCCGATGACTTTTATCAAGACCCAGTTAAGGAGTTAGGCAAACCGGGAATTGTGGGCATTGAATACGTCTCCTTCCAACGCCCGGAAGTGGTCTATCAGCAACTCGCTCAACTTTATCCCGACTACGCGATCGTGCCCAAAAGCACTTACGGCGATGGCCTGGTGTATGAATTCCGCAAAGGCGAGTTTGTCCGCTATCTCAACTTAGTTCGCGCTAAATTAGGCGCTGGCACATTAGTCATTCTCTGGAACCGCGCCCCCAGTTAACTGGAGGGGGCATTTTTTTACAAGTTTTTTGAACGCGATCGCTGCGATCGCGTTCAAAAGATCTGCCTTTACAACTGGTTGGCGGTTGAGCAGCGGTAAAAAAAAGGCTGGTTCAATTCAGAACCAGCCTTTTCAGGTGTGAGTTACAAACTTGACTGGAATCAACCGAGCAATCCCAGTTGGATCAAATGCGGCAATTAGAACGTGAAGGTCGTCCGAATCACGCCCACCACTTGTGCACTGTTGGCGCGGTTGCCTTCGGGATTAAATAGCACAAATACACCTGGCGTGATCGCGATATTGTCATTCACGCGGTAGCGGTAGAACGCTTCCAGGTGGAATGGGGGCGCTTCATCCAAGCGACGACGGTTATTCGGGTTAGGTTGCCCCTGGAAACCACCAGGGTTGGTACCCGTAAACCGAGCGCGGTAGTCGTTATCCAGAACACGAGGCTGCATCCCAAACAGCAAGCCCCCCAAGTTGCCCCGCTTGAGCAAGTCGGGGAAGGCCATGAACGCTGCCCAGTTTTGAATTTGCGCTTCTTCGTTAGTGCGTTTGTTGTAGGCCCAGGTGTAGCCAAACCAGCCGCCAAACGTGAACTTGGGCGAAACTCGCCATTGTGCCTGAACCGATGCCGTATCACTGGACAACGCTTCGCCGCCAAATGGGTTAGAGGCGTAGGCTGAGCCAGTACTACCCGTTAAGTTGGGTGTCGGTTGACCAAAGGGATTGGCACCTAACGCATTCGTATTGCTACCGGGGTAGTAAGCCCGGACGTAGTTGAAGCCGATGTCAAAGGCGCGGCTGGGACGGAAGACTAGTTGCCCGATCGCCGAGTAACCGCCATTAAACAAGCCATTCTTGGTACCGGGATCATTACTAGCAGAATCTGCAATGTACCCCCCTTGCAAGCTGAACTTTTGACCGAGGGCGAGGTCGAAGGTAAAGCCAGCGCCAGCATTACCACTCCGCAGGAAGGGGTTGAACCGACCGAAGCGCGAAACTGCACCCGCACCACTGCTTTCAAACGGGCTGAGGCTGCTCACTAACCCGTCGTAGAATTCGTTTTGGGTCGCGTCGATTTGAATCCGTAAGTTTTTCCCAACTGGGAAGCGGTAGTAAAGTTCGTCGATGCCGACTTCGTTGCTTCCAGCACCATCAAACGACAACCGGGTGCCGTTGGTTCCGGTGAAGGCACCGGAGAATGGAGTCAGGTTAACCGCCTGCAAACGAGTCCGTAAGCGATCGCGCCCCGTGAAGCTGGTATCGAAGTTTAACCGAACACGATTCCCAAAGATGGTTTCGGTGCGGTCTTCTTCAAAGCTCGCCCGGTTCCCCGCGTTAATGCCAGCCAGGAATGAATCGTTCCCAGTCCGCACAGCACGATCGCCAAAGGTATCTGCGATCGCGAAAATCACTTCCCCGTTCAGCTTAGTGGTGGTGGAGAATTGTTGTTTCTCCAAGGTGGCAGTCCGCACTTCCAAAGATTCCACCCGACCGCGGAGGGAAGCCAATTCTGCGGCAAATTCTTCTTGCAAGCGTTTGACGACTTCGAGATCTTCCTTTTTCACGAAGTCCGCAGTGGCTGCGGCGATCAGTTCTTGAATTTTGTCTAAGCAGGCGTTCAAACCAGCGGCAAATTCCCAGCGGCTCAGGGCGCGATTGCCACGATAGGTTTTGTCGGGATAACCGACGATACAACCGTAGCGTTCGACTAACGATTGCAGGGCTTGAAACGCCCAGTCAGTCGGCTTGACATCAGTAAACTGAGAAACGGAAGTCACCTGACTCAGACTATTCGTCCGACCTTCGGCACTATAAGTAGAAATCTGATTGAGTACAGACGCATCCGTAGACGCGGCTGGGCTGCTCATCTGCGCATTGGCAGAAACAACGGCAGTCCCCAACAACAGCGGGGTCAGCCAAAAAGAATTCCAAATTAATCGAGACATTATGCGATCCTCACATCCAATGGGAGTTATTACGGTTTGCGCTAAACACGCTGAATCAGCACGGGGTTTGATCAAACGAGCAAACCTTTCTGTAAAACCTGATGCAGACACGAGGTGCGGAGCTTCACAAGAACCAAAAACCCTCACCTAACATTAACGCTGAGGTAGTTAAGTCCAAACAAATACGCTATTAACAATGGGTTAAGAGGCTGGAGTCGCCACTTTCTCAGGGCAGATTTTCATTGTGCTGGTAAAGGTTTGAGCGCTTTTTAAAGATTTGTGGAAGCCGCGATCGCCTCAGTTCTAGCCGCAACTCATACCCGCATCTTAGCTGCATGACTTCAGGCTCAATGTATTGCGGTATATTGCTGAAGGGGCGCATCCCCTTGTAGAATCTGCCTCTGGAATTATTGATATCTTTATCGTGTGCTGCTGGCTTGCCATGCCTCAAGGAATTGATCGATGAATGCCAAAACCTTTGCGGATTCAGTCCAGAAAATTTTGCTGCCGGGGCGATCGCTGCTCCTGCCCATGTTGATTCTGGCGCTGGGCATCCACGCGGCGCTCCTGGCCTTGCCCATCCCCTCTGGCAGTGCCGTCAAAGAGGCCGAAGATAAAAAGAATCCGATTACAGTCAGCCAAATTCCGACGGAGCAGCCAACCGCCACACAGCAAACTCGCGTCACCGCAAAAGTGAATATCCCCGCCCTACCCACTACGGCAACGGGCGGTGACCCCAGTCCGGCAGCAGCCCCAGATCCAGCCGCGCCAACCACACCGCCCGCCGCCCCCAGTGGGTCGCCCGTGGGCAGCCAGCGATCGCCCAGTAGCGCCCCCAGTGCGACGACAACGGACACCGCCGCCAGCTCCGAACCCCCCACCGAACCCACCACCGTCCCGGAACCGGCAGCCACCACCGCCGCCGCCAGTTCCCCTGCTAACCCTTTTGCCGACTTTCCCCACTGGCAACCATCCGAAGCCGATTGTTACGGGTTAGGGTTTGGCGAGAACTGTCGGGTGGTGAACCAAGGCGCGATCGCCCAGGTGACCGACTACTTCAAAAAAGAACTGGCAGCGAAAGACTTTACCGCCAATCTGGTGACCGATGAACCGACGCGCAAAGTGTTCAAAGTGACGAAGGGCGACAAAACGCTGTATCTCAACATCTGGCAGGGAGCGGATCAGGTTTCCTATCTCCTGTCGCGGGTGGTGGTCAAACAAGCGCCTGCCGATATCGCAACGGATGTTGGGAAATAACTCGTAGCAGTTATCAGACCGAACTGGGAAAACAGTTCTCTGAGTTAACCAACCTCAGCGATGCCCAATGGTTTTTGGCTGGGAATGCCCGTTAAGCGGGGAAATTCGGCAGGGGTGGAGTGCCTCTTGTGTAAGTAAATGCAATGGCGATCGCTCTGGGTCGCGGGGGTTTTCAGCGCCTCAATGTGCGCAATTTCGCCCCCCAGTTGAGCGACGGCCTCCGCCAGCGCCGTTTCTTCCGCCACCGACCACTGACCGCGATAAAGCACCGCCTCGCCACCCACTTTCAATAACGGCAAGGCATATTCAGCACAAACCGTCACCCCGGCCACGGCTCGAATCAAGGCCAGATCATACTGGCTACGATGGCGGCGGTCTTGCCCGATCGCTTCCACCCGACCCACCAGGGTTTGGGCATTCGAGATCTGGAGTGTCTCCAGGGTTTGATCGAGGAAAGCCAGTTTTTTGCGAGTGGAATCCAGCAGCGTGACTGACCAGTGGGGCTGCACGATCGCAATGGGAATGCCCGGAAAGCCTGCGCCAGTCCCAATATCGATCACCTGGAAGGCGGGGGGTAGGGCGATCGTCGCATCAGCCGCCGCTTGAGCCAGATAGTTGTGAATGCCGCTGAGGGAATCCCACAGGTGTTTTTCGACAAACTCAGTGGGGTCAGTAATCCGGGTTAAATTGAGCTGCTGGTTGCCTGCCAGGATTAGCTCGTACAGGGCTTGAAATTGTTGGGATTGCGCGGCTGTCGGCGACCAGTGCAACGAGTCCTGCCAGCAATCATGCCAGACGGGAAGAACCGGAACAGAATCAGGGGCAGAAGACACCATACGGTAGGCGAAAAAAGGACAACATGGGCGATCGGGTCAGCCCTTCAGGACACTTGCGATTCACGGGCAAATCCCGTCCGCGTCGTCTTCAAATGCTCGACAGAAACGGGCATTAATTCCCCTTGTCGAAGCGTCCAACATTGGTCGGCAATCTCAATCATCTCACTGGCATCGTGCGAAACGACGAGCAAACTCCAGTGGGTTTTGAGTTTTGCCAGCAAATTCACCAGTTGGCGGCGCATCGACCAATCTAAACCGGCAGTGGGTTCATCCAACAGCAACAGATTCGGTTGGCGAATCAGTTGGACGGCAAGTGCCAGACGACGTTGTTGCCCTCCACTTAAAGCCTGCGGCGGGGTACTCAAATCCAGGTGGTCT
Organism: Cyanobacteriota bacterium; assembly: GCA_027482985.1. Taxonomy (GTDB): domain Bacteria; phylum Cyanobacteriota; class Cyanobacteriia; order Leptolyngbyales; family Leptolyngbyaceae; genus JSC-12. The sequence goes on along the minus strand of JAIXVO010000253.1, from coordinate 7,474 downwards.
AAGCCCACTTCACTTAAGGCTTGCTGAATGCGATCGCTCATCAATTCGGGATGCCCCAACCGCAACTCTTCCAGAATCGTGCCGCCACAAAAATGCCGCTCTGGAAACTGAAACACCAACCCGCTTAACTGTTGTAAATGCAACGAGGTCAATTCCTGATCGCGCCACCGCATCTCCCCTTGCGTCTTGTCTGCTAATCCCGCCAAAATCTCTAATAAAGTACTTTTCCCGGAACCGCTAGGCCCCACAATCAGGGTCAACTGCTCTGGGGCAACCTGGAGGTTAATATTTTTCAGGATGGGCGCGTGGCTGGCGGCAGGATGATAGCTAAGATTACGGAGGTACAGCATGGAAGCACAGTAGGAGGGCGATCGCAGCGCTCCCGTTGGAACCAATTCCGAAGCCGAGCGTCGGGGAGGGGGGGAGAGCTATCTGCGTCTCCCATTATGCCCAACCAGCCGACCCCAGTGCTACGAAGTTGAGGCTAGGATAGAACCGATTATTCCCCACTGCCCTTATGAATGATGTGAAGACCATGCCAAACACCGTTGCTCGACAAGCGATTCGCCGGGTTGTGCAAGTAGCGGGTGCCGCGATCGTGACCCTCGGTTTATGGTCAGGGTCAGTACTGGCACGCGATCCCTTTCGGACGACCAATCCCCGTCCCATCAATGCCAATACGCAAGCCGCCTTTGAAGCCTTTTTCAAGCAAGGCGATTACAAATCTGCCGCCAATTATCTCAAACAACTCGATCCGGCTGATCCCCTATCGCTGGCGATGCGGGCATCCCTGGCCTACAGCGATATGTTGGGCGAACGAGATCAGGCGCGCAAAACGGCATTGTTAGAAGAATTTCAGTCTTTTGCCACCCAAACCCGCAGCGCTGCCGAAAAGTTGGTGGGGAACGATCCCTTGCGCGGCAATCTCTATCTGGCCGTCAGTCACTTTTTTGATGGGGTGTATGCCTTCACCAAAGAGGGCACCGTTAAAGGCACCGCCAAAGTGTTGGGTGAACTCCAGCAAATCCTCAAGTATCTGAATGAAGCCGAAGCCAAATCGCCCAATGATCCAGAGTTAAATCTGCTGCGGGGCTATATCGATGTCTATTCTGGCATCTACTTACCCTTCTCCAGTCCCGATAAGGGCATCGAACGCCTGCAACGATTCGCCAGTCCCCGCTACCTGGCCGATCGTGGGTTAGCCATGGGCTATCTAGAGATGAAGGATTACGACAAAGCGATGACTGCCGTAGACAGCGCGATCGCCGCTGCCCCCGACAATCCCGAACTCTGGTATCTCAAATCGCGGATTCTCGCCAAACAGGGCAAAGATCAGGAAAGTATTCCGTTCTTGGAACGAGCGATCGCCAAAAAAGACCAGTTGCCAGTGGGACTGGTGCGCGAAATGGAACGCGCCCTGCGGAAAACGAGAGAGCGGGTGGGACAAGCCGGGAAGTAGGCGGCAGGACGTGAGGGGGAAATGGTGATGGGGAGATGGGGTGATGGAGTGATAGGGTAGAAATGCAGCCGCAAAAACTGATGCGCCGCGTCGCCACTCCCTCACTCCCTACCCCCATGAACATCTCGTTTCGCGAATTTGATCCCTTCAACTTATGGATCTGGATTGAGTTTGTCACAGTCCCCTCAGAGATCGAGAAACAGTATCTCGAAGAGGTCTTTAGCTCCTGGTTTTTTATTGGCAAACTGGGTGGCTTCAACGCTGAAAACTTGCAGGTGCAAGACGTAGGACTGGACATCAGCTATATGGAGTACGACTCGGAAGTGGCTGGCGACAGTATGCTGGCCCTCATGCACAACATGGGCGATGTGGAATATGAAGGCACCTGGGCACGCTGCTGGTTTGACTTGGGCACCAGTGACGCGATCGCGCTCGATGTGCTGCTCACGGCGCTGCGTCAGTTCAGCCAGGATTATGTGACCTTGGAACAGGTCATCGTCGGTGGCGAAAACGAAGACTGGCCGACAGGCGACAGCCGCAGCCGTTCCGATGTCCTATCCGATAGCCAGTACAACTAAAGTTCATGGTTTGAGGCCATCAGCGTCTTCGCCACCAGACGAAGACCGCGGAGCCAAAGCCTAGAAGTGGCAGAATGACCAGGGCTAACCAACCCGCGATCGCGGCTTGAGCGACCGATAAAGTAATCCGGCGATTTTTGGCTTCTTTGGGACGAACGGATAACGCCTGTTCATCAGCCCCACTGAGCCAGCGGACAGAATTGAGGAAGACATCGCCGTTCACAACCTGACCCACGTAGCCATCGGTGGCAAAGGTAGAATTGCCGATGACGACGAGGCGAGAGGGTTGGGGGTTGGGGGTTGGGGAGTTGTTGGGAGCGGGTGAGGGTTGGGGCGGAGGGGAAGGAGTGGCGGGGCGAGTGAGGGCAACGCCTAAGACGAGTGGCCCGCGTTGGTCTTTGCCCTGGTCGTATTGCAGCGGATCGGATTTGAGGTCGCTTTCGGCCCAACTGCGATCGCTGGTAAACAGCAATTCAGTGCGTTTCACATCCTTGATATCGGCGACACCCAAAGGTCGCGCCAGGGAGAAGAAGGAAATATTACCCTGCAATTCTTTGGTAATGGGATGGTCGCCATACTGGGACACGATCGCATCGGCGGGTCCCAATCCGGCTAACCCTTGCGCCGACGAATCAACAATCACACGGCGATCCAGATCAACGCCCCAGTCTTTGAGCAGTGGTTCTAAGCCCAACGGCTTTTCGGTCGGGTCCAGCAGCAGCAGCAAATTGCCGCCCCGATTCAGATAGGTTTTCAGCGTTTCAACTTCGGCGGGTAAAAAGGGCTTTTGCGACCCGGCAACGATCACCACATTGGCATCAGTTGGGACGGCTTTCGTAGAGGCCAGGACGAGCGGCTTCACGTCAAAGCTGCGATCGCCCAACAGTTTCGCCGCTTCACTCATTGCCCCTTGTCCTGGTGCCAGCGGTCGTTCCCCATGCCCCTGCACCACGTATGCCAGTCGTCGGCGATCGCTGGTCAACTGCTCCAGGGCACTGGTCAACTTCACCTCCGACAACCGCTGTGCTGCCACTGTCGGATTATCCGACGCGCCCATCGAAACCGTCTGGACAAATTGCTTCCGGTTCTTCGCGGGCACTTCCACCACCACATCCCCCGGACTCTTGACCTCCAAGCGTTTCGCCAGCGACGGTTGCGCCTGCGGATCAACAAACTCAAAACTCACCTTGTCGCCCAGCCGCCGATAGCTTTCCAACAACTCCCGATCTTGCGGTTCCCCTTGCGGCGCAAACACCCACACCTTCACCGGATCTGGCAAATTCCGCACCACCTGTTGCGTTTCCGGTGCCAACGTAAACACCTGATTTTCCGTCAAATCCACCCGTGCCGGAGTCCGCGCCGCCAAAAAATTCAGGAACCCGAGAATAATTAACACCGCCAGCGTCGTCAACAGCGCATTCGTCCCCACCTGCGTCGATCGCTGCCCCAAAAACGACTTCGCATCCGCCTGCCGTCCCTGGAGGAACAACCACACCGCCACGATCGCCACCCCCACCGCAATCATCCCCATCGGGATCACACTCCACCCCGCGATCGCGCCAGCCACCAGCCCCGCGATCGCCAGCATCGGCCCCAGCCAGAAGAGATATTTGAGGTTTTTTGCAGGAAAACGTTTCATTTTTAAGGGGGTAATGGGTAATGGGTAGGCGGGGATGGTAATGGGTAATGGGTAATGGGTAGTAGGTAATGGGTGGGTGATGGGTAACAGGGAATGAGGGATGAGAAACAGGGAACGAGGAATGAGTATTTGAAATCGACCAATTACCCATTACCCATTACCCATTACCAATCACCCATTACCCATTACCAATCACCCATTACCAATCACCCCTTCCCCCCGCCTCAACTCCGCTGAAACCTGAACAAATTCACCGACTGGGCGGTCAAAAATATGCCGAGAAAGATGTAGCTGGCGAAGAGGACGAGGCTGCTGGTGTCGATGATGCCTTGGGCGAGGTTATTGTAATGCTTCAGCAGTGAAAGGTGGGCGAAGACAGCGCCGATCGCGCCACCAAGTTGCTGGCCGATCGCGTCGATGATCCAGAGGAGAAGGACGAGGGCGAAGGTGAAGATGGCGGCGAGGATGGTGCTGTCGGTGAGGGAGGAGATGAACATGCCGAGGGACATGACGGCGGCGGCGAGGAGGATGAGGCCGAGTTGTCCCAGCAGGATCAGGGGAATGCTCATGGGGGGGCTGCTGGCAGTGAGGACGATGAATTGATAGACCAGCATGGGGAGCAGCAGGGTGATGAAGAAGGTGACGACGGCGAGGAGTTTGCCGATCGCGACGGCCCAATTGGTCACAGGGGAGGTAGCGAGGAGTTCGAGGGTGCCGCGTTTGCGTTCTTCGGCATAGAGGCTCATGGAGAGGATCGGCAGGATGAACATGGCGATCGAACTCAGCACACCGAGGAAGGCTTGATAGAACTGGTAAGGGGCATCGATCGCGCCCTGGAAGCCGGACTGATCAGCGAGGGCGATGCGTTGAATGGTGACATTTAAAATGAACACGAAAAATAGTCCAGACAGAAACCAGAAGATCCCGGCGATGACATAGGCGAGGGGCGATCGAAAGTAGCTTTGCAGTTCCCGCCGATAAATTGCCACAATGTTGGCCAAAATAATTTGCATTTATGCCGCCTCCTCGGTTTCCTCGGTTTCTGCGATCGCGCTGTCTAGCGGGGCTTCTTCGGTGGTCAGTTGCAGGAAGACATCTTCCAGGCTGGCCTGAATCCGCCGCATTTCTAGCAGTCCCAGATCGGCAGCGACGATCGCCCTGGCAATCTCGCGTCCGGGTAACTGGATGTCTGGTTGCGCCAAAATTTTCACCCGCGAACGGCCTGCTGGTAGCTCTGCGGGCAGGATTTCGACGGTTTTAACACCCGCGATCGCGGCTAACTGCGGCTGCACTGAATGGATATCGCCTTCAATTTCCAACTCGTAGCCTGTCCCGCTATTGAGTTGAGCCAGCAAGCCCTCCGGCGTATTCGTCGCCACAATCCGCCCCTTATTAATGATGGCGACCCGGCTACAGGTCATACTCACTTCCGGCAAAATGTGGGTCGAGAGAATCACGGTATGGTTGCCCGCCAAATTCTTGATCAGGTGGCGGACTTCAATAATCTGACGCGGATCGAGTCCCACCGTCGGCTCATCCAGAATGATCACCGGGGGATCATGAACGATCGCCTGGGCAATGCCCACCCGCTGCCGATAGCCCTTCGAGAGTTTGCGAATCAACGTGGTGCGACGATCTCTGAGGTTCGTTTTCTCCAGCGCCAGATCCACATTGCGACGGCGATCGCCCGCAGTCACGCCCTTAATCCGTGCGACAAAATGCAGATACCCTTCAATCGTCATATCTGTATAGAGGGGCGGTGTTTCCGGCAGGTAGCCAATCCGCTGCCGCACTGCCATCGATTGCTCATGCACTTCATAGCCTGCGACTTTCGCCGTCCCTGCCGAGGCTGGCAAATAGCCCGCCAAAATCCGCATGGTGGTGGTTTTGCCTGCCCCATTGGGTCCTAAAAAGCCCAAAATTTCACCCGGTGCCACGGTAAAGGTGACATCCTCGATCGCGGCGGTGGTGCCATAGGTTTTACTCAGATGTTCGACTTCGATCATGGGTCGTTCCTGATCCGGCGTTACCAATCACCCATAGTAGACCCAAGGGGATGAAATGCGGATGACAAATTGACAACAACGATGTGAAGGGCGATCGCGGGGACGGGAGGGAGCGCGATCGCAAAAGTGGAATTCCTCTGTTAAAAAAGAGGTAGTTCTATTACCCTGACAAAATTTATGCTGGAAACGATTCCGCTCCTGCTGGCTACCCCGATCGCCAAAATCATCCTCGACAAGCTCTATGAAGGGATGGGGAGTAAATTGGGCGAAAAGGCGGTGGAGTTGGCGGCGACTCCGATTCAAAAACTGGGTCAGGTGGTGTGGAATCGCTGCTTTAAAGGCAAACCAGGGACAGAGAAGACGTTAGAAGCTGCGGCCAAAGGATCGGCCCCAGAACTCAAGCAAATTCGGGATTACTTGCTGAAGGAAATGGAGAATCCGGAGTTTGTGAACACAGTACAACCCATTGCCCAGGAAATCCATCAGGTGTTAGTGCGGTTTGATGATGTGAATGCCAAAAATGTGCAGCAAGTTTTTGGTGGTCAAGGGTTGCAGGTGAATGACCCCAAATCTCAAGTGATTCAGGCGGGTGACAATGCCCGGTTCTACTTTGGGACGCAGCCGGATGACTGACTGCAGCCGTCGGAGGGCAGGCACGCCGACCAAGTAAAGCCCCTGCAACAGGTGGATACGCGCCCGCCGGATTTGAGTTATTGGCGGGGACGAGTTAAGGAGGAACAGCAATTACGCACCTGGTTCCAAAATTCGGCGGTGCGCTTGATTGGGGTGAAAGCGGCGGGTGGCTTTGGGAAGTCGGCGCTGATGGCCAAACTCTGTCAGGCAGGGGCAAGTTCCCTCTCGCCCCACTTGGAGCGAGTGATCTGGGTGAACTTCCTCCTGCCCTATCCCTTTGTGAACTGGGCGGCCTGGTTGTGGGAAACCTTGACGGGGCGATCGCTGCCACCTGAGACGCAGGCTACCGACCTGAGTGGCATGGTGGCGCAGGCATTGGCGCAGGCGCGGGTGGTGCTGGTGCTGGATAACCTGGAGACACTGCTCGATCAGGCTGGCAATTGGGTGCAAGACGCGTATGGGCGCTGGCTGTGCGACTATCTAGCAGCGGGGGGCAGCAGTGTGGTGATGGTGACCAGTCGGGAACAACCGACTCTGCCGCCGAATTTGTTGTTGAAATGCCAGTGGTCTGCCCTCGGTGGCTTGCTCCCGGCTGATGGGGCTTTGTTATTGCGGGACATGGGCATTACTGGCGATGAGGCGGCATTGCAGGAGTTTGTGGCACTGGCGGCGGGGCATCCGCTGGTGTTGCAGTTGGCGGCAGGGTGGTTGCGATCGACCTATGACGAGGGGGCAGAGATTGGCTGGCTGAAACGGCGGGAGGGGAATGTCTTTGACCTGGTGGGGCAACATCGGGGCGATCCGGAAGCCTGTTTAGCGGCGTTGCTGGAATTTAGTCTGGGTCGCTTACCCGCAGCCCTGGCAGCCCTGTTTGAGCAAATTTGGGTATTCCCGATGCCGTTTAATGTGACTCGGCTGAATGATAATTTTCAGTATCGCGGTGTGCGGGTCACAGAGGCAGAGATGCGGCAGTTGGCCAGGCGATCGCTATTATTGGAACGCTGTGACCACGGCGAATGGACGTTTCAATTCCAACCGCTGATCCGCGCCTACATCCAACACCGCACCCTGGAGTATTATCGCCGCACCCAAAACAAGCTGGGGGAAGCCAATTGCTTACAAGCGATCGGCGACGTGTGCCAATTTCAAAAAGACATGG
>JAIXVO010000028.1 GCA_027482985.1 Cyanobacteriota bacterium | reverse complement strand
TTGAAGGTCCTTTGCAAATACATTTGGGTGAATCCGGAGATCACCAGCGCCGGAATCATCACGAACCAGATGTAAATTGGATCAAATCCAATCATGGTGGTTTAGCTCCAGTAGCGAACGAATTCATCTTTTTCAAATACAAAGTTGCGATAGGTGCGAAACTGCACAACGATACCGACGATCGCGATCGCCACGCCGACGATCAACCAAATGGCTGAATCCCCCAACGCCGATCGCATGGCATTACTGGAATTTTGTAAGGCATCGACCGTCACGCGCCCATTCAACAGCAAAAATCCCGCCACGATTGCGTAAGCCCCGGCGATACCCGTCAGAATCATCACGATAAATTGCTGCCAGTTGCGGACGTAGGTCAGGATGCCAAGGGCGATCGCGCCCCCCAATGCCACCATCAAAGTCAGCGGATTGGCACTCGCAAACCCGATCGCCTTCATCACATTTGACCCTAACCAGGCACCCAGCAAGGCTCCCAGCACTGCCACCCCCAAATCGTAGAATTGCCAGGAAAAGATAGCCAGAATTACGCCCAAAATCAGCCCCGTCGTGAGTCCGGTCGCACTTGCCAAAAACCCTTCACCAAACAAAATTGTGACCCCTTTCGCGCCTAACCAGCAGCCGCCAAAAAACGACCAGATCGGCAACATTACCAAAAAGAGGCGGTAGCCCCAAAAGCACAAGCAACCCCCAAAGATTAGGGCAAAGATCGCCAGAATAATTTCTTTCGCCATAACAGGATCAGAACGGGGTAAATGGGCACGCATGAGGGGACTGAGTCAGCAGCGGCATGCTCCTGACCCAGCATCATTCACGGATTATCGAAGCACATTAAAGGTTGCCCGTTCAACATTCCCCGTCCGCTTATTGACGGTGCAATTATAGATAAACGGAGTCCAATTGGGCCCACCCTGCCGGAACTGCCCCTCACCCCGAATGCTTTCTTGCGTATTCGAAATCGGAAAGGCGCGAGTGGTATCCGAAAGGAAATTGATTTGTTGAATGCCGCCATACGATCGCCGGATCTTGTTCCCCACATTCGCCTGACAATTCCGCGCCATTGGGTCGGTGGGCGGCACCGGACGACCCTGATTAGGCGGCGGGGTGGGGCCACCCAGTTGCACGGAGGCCACCGTATTGGTGGTGGTATTGACGCGGCAGGTGGCGGTTTGCCGGGTCACCCGATTCCGCAGACTTAACGTCACCATCCCACTCTCGGCACTAATCGGCCCCGCACTGACAAACTCAATGTCGCGGGTCGCCACCACCATCGATTCCGCCGTGCGCTGAATACAGGCATCAATCGAGGCTTGGGGCACTGTTTGCGGCGGTCGCTGCGGCGGCGGTGTGGTTGGTCCGCCCAGTTGGACGGCGATCACCGTATTGGTGATGGTATTAACGCGGCAGGTGGCAGTTTGCCCAGTCACCCGATTCCGCATATTCAAGGTCGAGACCCCAGTCTCCGCACTAATCGGCCCCGCATTGACTAACTCAATATCACGAGTTGCCACCACCATCGCTTCCGCCGTTTGCTGAATACAAGCATTAATCGAGGCTTGGGGTACCGTCTGCGGCGGTCGTGGAGCGGGATTAGACGTGAGCCTGACATCCAGGACAAACGCATCAATCATATTCACCTGACAATCGGCAGTTTGGCCAGTGACCATATTGCGCATCGATAAGGTGCGAACCCCCTTCACGTCAACAGGTCCGGCATTGGTCATCCGAATATCCCGCGCGGGTACGACCATCGCTTCAGCAGTGCGCTGAATGCAGGCATTCACCGACGCTTCTGGAACGGGTTGGGCGCTGGCTGGAGCAACGATCGCCACTGATGCGATCGTCATCACACCTGCACTTAAAATTGCTTTTAATTGAGTCATAAACGACCTCAACTCCTTTCACCACAGTGTTAATGAATAGAATCATTGGACACTGTACTGCCCAAATCTATAAAAAAAATAAGAAAGAAATAAGAACCAGGGGTGTTGCTAAGATTGAAAGTTTGTTGTCCAGGACGGGTTTTGCGGCGATCGCTCGCCCGTTAGCTTGCGTCCTGTCAAACTTGCCCCGACGCTGGCATGGGGTCTTTTTCCTCACCCCGCTTGAGTTCGATCGCCGCCACCACCTGCCCATGATCGGATTGCCAGGGTTCCACGCCGTTGCGGCTGAGGGTGTCATCCACCAGATGATCATTCAGCACTGACACATAGCCCACACGGCCCACATGGTGCGGATTTTCGGCAACAAATTCCTGACTCACCATGATGTGATCGAGGCTGTCGTAATACCCATTGTGGATGTGGGTGTAGTAGTAATCGGTAAAACTGCGCCGCGCTTGCAAGTCCTTCACGTTATAGAGCAACACATCCCAGGTGCGTTGTTTGGACTCAAACGGGCTGTAGCGAAACGGGGCTTCGCCCGACAGGATTTGGGAGGTGACCGCCTGCCCACCATCGTTAATGTCGCCCATGAGGATGACGGGATAGTTGCGGTTCTTCAAGAATTCCATCAAAATCACCCGCACCGCGATCGCTTCTCCGGCGCGTTGAATCAGCGATCGCGCCTGCCCTTTGGCTCGTTCCAGCGGATCATGGCGATCGACATCATCGGGAATCATGGGGCGTTTTGATTTGAGATGCACGACAAAGACAGTACATTCCAACGTCTCCGTGAGGGCGATATCGACCGCGAGAACGGCGCGAGAAAAGCGCTGAATCGGAATTTCGACCCCATCGAACAACAGTTTCGCTTCTGGCGGAAACACTTCGTACACGCGATGCCGCAACACGGGCAACCGGGAGACCATCGCCACAATCGGGCCATCCCCAGTACGCGGTGGGGCGATAATCTTGGCCTTCGCATACAGCCGACTTTCGGCCAACACTTGCTGCAACGCCTCAATCTGAAACACCTCTTGAAACCCCACAATATCGGCATTCATGGCCGCGAGTTGTCCCGCAATCCACAGCTTTTTGCGGGCAAACTGTTCCGGGCTGTACTGGCGATCTCCGTAATACACGACATTCGGCAACACCAGATTATAGAGATTAAAGGTCGCGACCTTGAAGCGTTGTCGATTCATAACTAATCAGAGGACTTTCTGACCAGCTTACGCCACGACTTCTTCAAAGTGAATAATATCTTGCCGGGGATCGGCCAGACTGACCCGCAGTTGCAGGCGATCGCCCGGAACGACATCCCGGTTAAATCGCATCGCCAGTTCCAGCCCCAAATCTTCCAGCAACACCAGTCCCAGGTTTTCGTGTTCCCGCAACCAGCGCAACATTAATGCGTGCCAGATCTCATTCGGCAAGCGGCGCAGATATTCTAGCCCCCAATAGCGATTCGTTTGCCGTTCCACCGAGACGGCTTCCTGGACGGTACTGCTGATGCTCATCGTTAATTCCTGCATCTGCGGCACTGAGAACGGCAGGGGATCGCCGCGCAGATGGGCTTTAAGTTGAAAATGGGTGAGCAAATCACTGTAGCGGCGGATGGGCGAAGTCACTTGGGTATAGGTATCGAGGCCCAAACTGGCATGGCGGGCGGGGGTAATGCTCATCTCACTGCGCGGCATACAGCGCCGGATGGCACAGGAGCGGACGGGGCCAGCGGGTAAGCGGATCAGTTCTTCTTCCGAGGGTAGTTCCGGTTGAGATTGATGCCGGAAGGGGATCGGTAATTCGTGTGCCTGTCCATAGCGAGCGGCGACTTCCCCAGCCAGAATCATCATTTCGGCGACCAGTTGGCGCGAGATGGAGTTATCCAGGACTTCGATCGTGATCTCGTCGTCTTGCACCTTGATGGAGGACTCCGGCATATTAATGCTGATGGCTCCCTGCGTCGATCGCCACTCGCGCCGTACCAGCGCCCAATGTGCGATCGCCTCCAGTTCACTCTCGCCCTGCACGCCCAACTCCAGCATTTCGTCCACATCAGCGTAAGTCAGCCGATAGGTGGTCTTAATCTGGCTGGCATGAATTGTATATTCGTCAATGTCGCCCGACTCCTGCAACACCACGCCAAAACTGAGGGCACAGGAGAGTCGCCCCTGCACCAAACTCATGGGTCCCGTCGCCAGTTCCGGCGGAAACATCGGGATCATGCCCGTGGGCAAATAAATCGTCGTGCTGCGGCGGCGGGCTTCCAGGTCTAGTTCATCTCCCGGCAACACCCAGCGCGTGGGGTCAGCAATATGTACCCAGAGGCGCTGGCGACCATCCGGCAAAATTTCTAGACTCAACCCATCATCAATTTCCCGCGTACTCTCATCGTCAATCGTATAGACCTTGAGGTGAGTCAGGTCTAACCGATGAACGTCCAGATCATCCGGCGGCGAGTCTAAGCGGTGATGCGCCACTTCCAATACCTTGGGTGGAAACTGAATAGGAACTTGACTACGGCGCAGATACAGGTTCTCGTGAGATGCCCACAATCCCAGATCAACCAGAAGTTGAAACGCTGCCTGCGGTGTTTCAGATCGCTTTAAGTGTAACAGGGTTTCCAGGGCAGGTGCCTTGTGGCTGGCTTCGTCACCCAAAGCGGCAAAGCGTTCTAGAGCTTCCAGCCGGAGGCGATCGCTGGGCGACCACTCGACGGATGCTTGCGCCAAAGCTTGCTGAATGCGATCGATAAAACCCTGCCATTCCTGTTGTCGCTGCACCTCCATCGCCAGCTGGTGTTTCAGCTCGTTCACCTGATTTTTGGCGCGGGGTTCGTAGCGATCGCCCTTCAGTTTGAAGTACAGCTTGTCATCGGCCAACAACAAATGCGCTGCATAACAGAGGGGCGGACTTTGATCTGAAAACAGCAGCATCGCCATTTCCGCTGGCGTGACCGCAGCGGCATCTTCCACCAAAATTTCCCAGGCAACTTCCAGGCTGCTGGGATCAAGAAATGGCTGAACTTGTTGCAGGAATGCCTGAATTTGCTTGGGTTGAAAGGATTCACCGGAAATTTCAAACAAAATTTCGCGGGGATGCAACGTATAGGATTGCCCCCGTTCATCGATCGCAATCCAATGCTTCTTACCTTCTGGACGGTCGATCACGCCCAAGCGGCGATCGCTCCCCGCTCGAAATTCAACTAAAGTGCCCTTCTCCATGGGGTATTGCCAGCCACCGAATTAACCTTCTTTATTGATGAACGGCAACAGAGCCAGAATGCGGGCACGTTTGATGGCTTGCGTCAGATCCCGCTGTTGCTTAGCGGTTAAGCCCGTTATCCGGCGGGGCAGAATTTTACCCCGTTCGGTGATAAATTTCCGCAGCAAATCAACATCTTTGTAATCAATGGGTTCTTCCGGCTTAATGGGAGAAACACGGCGACGAAGGTAAGTCATGGTGGGAAACAGTAATGAAAAATGAATGGTGGTTAGTAATTGGGGGGATCAGCCACTGAGTCAAAGGTCAGGCTGGCGATCGTCAGCACAGTGGGACAGGCTCAACCCGTTCCCATTGCCCGTTGCCGGACTCACTGCCGTCCTACTTAATCTCTTTGTGAACCGAATGCTTATTGCAGTGGGGGCAGAATTTCTTCAACTCAATCCGAGCCGTCGTATTCCGTCGATTCTTCTTGGTGGTGTAGCGCGAAACGCCTGGAGAGCGCTTGTCTGGGTTAGTGCGACATTCTGTACACTCTAACGTGATGATAATCCGTACATCTTTAGCCTTAGCCATAATCCTTCAGCCCAGCTTTTGAAACACAATAAGACACAGTCTTCCATTATTTCATAAGGGTTCTCATTTGGGCAATGGATTTGAGAGAAATAGGGAGGGAGGGGAAGGAAGGAAGAAGAAGTCAGGAGTCAGAAGTCAGGAGAATCGGGTAGAGACGGTGCCGATCGCACGTCTCGCCGGGGATGAATGGACGATATAGAGACGGGATCGTGCCCACATCTCACCGGGGACAAGGGCACATTGTAGAGAAGGTGCTGATCGCACGTCTCACGGGGACAAGGGCACAACATCGTAGAGACGGTGCCAATGGCACGTCTCGCCGGGGACAAGGTAGAAGTCAGGAGACAAGCGCGATGAGTCAGCATATTTTGATCTATACCGATGAGCCGGGGGTGGGTGGGATTGCTCAATACAACCACACGATCGCAATGGCTCTGGCGCAACGGGGCGATCGCGTGACCGTGGTGCAGAGTGCGCGGGAGAATCCGTTACTCACCGCCCAACAGCAGGTCGGCATTTACCATCACTGGTTGCCCTTCGACACGATGGCAGACTTTCAACGTACCTTTGAGGACACCACCCTGGCGCGGGAAGTCTTGGAGGCACAGCGTCCAGACTTGATTCTGTTCAGCGATGGCTGCCCCTTGTCGAATTTTGCCGCGAAACAAGTGGCGATCGCGTTGAAAATTCCTTTTTTGATGGTGATTGGTTTTGTGGCTCCCAGCTTGTCTCATCATTTTTCCGCTGAAGTAGACCCAACGCCTGTTTTGCAGCAGATTAGAACTACTTTTGAGCAAGCAAGAGCTGTCGTTGCGGTATCCCAAAACAATTTGGACTTGCTGCGAACTTTATTTCAGTTGCCCCCTGAACGGGGTCAGGTAATTTACTGCGGTCGTCCGGCTCAGTATTTTGAACCCCAACGAGCCGCAGTGCGAGATCGCTTGCGCCACGAATTACAGCTTCCAGAGGAGGCAATTTTAGGCTTTACGGCGGCGCGGCTAGAACCCATTAAGGGCTATCAATATCAGTTAGAGGCCATGCTGCAACTACGACAGTCTCCTGAGTTTGCCCGACTCCATTTGGCTTGGGCGGGAGCGGGTCAACTCCAGTCCTGGCTTGCGCAAAATGTGCAGGCACACGAGTTGGGCGATCGCATTCATTTCCTGGGTATGCGGTGGGATATTGCCGAATGGTTAGATGCTATTGATCTGTTCGTGCTGCCATCCGAAGCAGAAGGATTGCCCTTCGCCATCATGGAGGCGATGGCGAAGGGCGTGCCTGTGATTGCTTCAGCGGTGAGTGGCATCCCGGAAGCGTTAGGGGAGACAGGCTACCTGATCCCCGATCCTACCGTTGATCCGCAAACTACGGTGCAGGCGTTAGTGAAAGCGTGGCAAGCACTGATCGGGAATGCCCCTTTACGATCCAACATGGGACTCGCGGAACGGCAACGGGCTATGCAGTTATTTCAAGAAACCCGTATGGTGGCAGAAACCCTCAACGTGATTGAGCGATCGCTCTTACCCGCTGGCGATTATGTCTCACCCGGACTCGCGATCGTTCGTCCAGATGCAGCTTTTCCTCACAAAGTTGTGGCCGATCCCGCGACTTCGACCTGGACCTACCTGCGGCGGGAAATTCCCCATAACTGGTATGTGGATCAGCGACAGCCGATCATTGGGTTTCTCAGTCGCGATGAGGCTCACATTCTCTACAATCTGGCACTGCCCTTGGCGGGGCAACCAGCACTAGAAATTGGCTGCTGGGTGGGCTGGTCGGCCTGTCACTTAGCGCTAGCTGGGGTGAATTTAGATGTGGTAGATCCCTTGTTGGCTCGGCCAGAAATCTTAGCCACTGTGGAATCATCGCTGACGGCAGCAGGGGTGCGCGATCGCGTCAATTTAGTGCCAGGGTCTAGTCCCGATGCCGTCCATCAACTCGCGCAACAGGCGCAACGGCAGTGGTCACTGATTTTTATTGATGGTGATCATGAGGCGGGGGGACCCCTGGCGGATGCGATCGCCTGTGCCCAATATGCTGCCCCGGATGCCTTGATTGTGTTTCATGACTTAGCCTCGCCGGATGTGAGTGCAGGGTTAGATTACTTTCGGCAGCAAGGCTGGCAGACGCTCGTGTATCAGACGATGCAGATCATGGGCATCGCGTGGCGGGGGCAGGTGCAGCCGATTGAGCATCACCCTGATCCCGGCGTGAACTGGACATTGCCTGACCATTTGCAGGGATATACGGTCAGTGGGCAACCGCCAGCCACTGCCCCGATTCATCTGGAGCCGCTAGAGCAATGGTTGCAAATCTTGTCCACCTTAACGTTGCCACCGCTACCCGCGATCGCACCCGCTCTCGCCGCCCGCCAGCAGTTGCCAGACACCTTACAGCAAGCCCAAACCGCTTATGTCAAAGGGGATTGGGAAACGGCAAAGCGTCAGTTTCAAAAGGTGCTGACCGTGAATCCGGCTTCGGCGATCGCCCATGCGCATCTCAGTACGCTCTGGCGATCGCAGGATCTGGCTCAGAGCATCCGCCATCATGCCCTGGCGCAAAGCGCTCATACCTTAACAGTGCCAGCGCAAGATGCCGAATTTTTGGCATTGTGGGAAATTGTGCAGCCGTTCACCCTGCTGAGTCAGGCTCGACTGTTTTCGCTCTACAGCCTGACCAAACAAATTTGCCTGGATGATATCCCCGGTGATGTGGTGGAATGTGGCAGCTATCGGGGGGGCGCAGCAGCAGTGATGGCGACCGTCATTCAGCGGTATAGTCTCCGTCCCCGGCAAGTCTGCGCTTGTGACACGTTTGCGGGGATGCCAGATCCTACCCCAGTCGATCGCCATGACGGGATTCTGGCGAATGAAACGGGCTATGGGGCGGGCACCCTGGTTGCGCCGATCGCCGACTACCTGGAACAAATTTGCCAAATTTTAGGTGTATCGGACATCGTCGTCCCGATGCCAGGACTGTTTGCCGCAACGCTGCCGTCGCTACGCTCTGAGGTTGCCGCGATCGCACTACTCCACGCCGATGGCGACTGGTACGAATCGACGCTGGACATCTTCACCCACCTGTATGATCGCGTTGTTGCCGATGGCTTTATTCAAATCGACGACTATGGGCACTGGCAGGGCTGTCGGCAAGCGGTGCATGAGTTTGAACGGCAGGTGAATGCCGTTTTTCCCTTACGGTGGCTTGATTACACGGGCGTTTGGTGTCGCAAGACAGACCCGGCAGATGCGAATGGCAATTACGGGCGATCGCTCTGGCTGCTGGCACAAACTGCTTCCTTGCAGCCATCGCCAAACGCTAAACGCCTGTGGCAAGTATTGCTCAACCTGCTACCGGGATTGGTTGCCGCCGAAACCGCCTTAATTGAGTTAGGCACTGATCCAGCCGTCTATGACAGAACCATGACGGATGCTTCCGCTGCCCTCGATCCGCAACTTCCAAATCTGGACCCGGACTCGCTGCATTGGGTCGTTTTTCCCGACTGGCATCAGCCCGAAGCCATGCTACTGGCAGATCTGGTAACGCTGTTGCGGTTTGTGATCACGCACCCCGATCGCGATCGCCTGTCTTTGCTGCTAGTGTCTGACGTGGACAGTGATGAGTTGGAATTAGCCCTCGCTGCTGCTAGCCTGCACCTGTTTGAAACGGAAACTTTTGATTTTGATGATTATGAACCCGCGATCGCCTTCACGCCAGCGCTGACTACCTCCCAATGGCAAACCCTGGCCCCGCTGCTCATAGGCCATCTGCGTCTGGCTCATGAGGATCAAGCTGCTGTTGCCCCATTTGCCAGCGCGATCGCTCAGCTAAATCCTGCTGACCCAGATCTACAGGTCGTTCACCTGCGGCACTAACCTGTCTCATCCACGGGAACCAGTGCTCAGGAGCAGGAGCTACTGTCGCCAAAAATCCTCATGTACCGCTAAAATCTCGGCTTCGACGGCGGCGATCGGTCCCCAAACCTGAATGGGTTTCTGTCCATGTTCAAATACAGTGCGACAGGGCAAATTCAGGGTGGGATTTTGGGCATGGTTGCCCGTCAGTGCTAGCAGGCGCGTTTCGGATACGCCGTAGACTAATCGGCCAATATTGGCCCAGTACTGCGTGCCAGCACACATCACGCAGGGTTCAACAGTGGTGTAGAGTGTGCAATTCCACAGATAATCGATGGCAAATTGGCTGAACGCAGTCCGCGCCAGCACTGATTCAGCATGATTGACGGTATCCAGGTTGCCCTGCTCTAACAGCACCGTTTCCTGATCCGGGGCGACGAGAATGGCCCCAAAGGGATGATGTCCCTGAGCGCGTGTGCGGATGGCAATCTGGTTGGCAGACTGCAAATGCCGAATCATTTGCGCCGAGGTAAGAGCGGAATCAGTGGACATGAGCGATCGCGAAAGGGTTTACGTCATCAACTGCCACAGGTCATCGCAGTAGCGGTACAGCAGGATAGCCGCAGTGACATTGACTCCCAGACTATAGCAGCCGGGGACAAAGAGCGGATCTTTGGAGCCAATGATGAGGAGCCAGATCAGCAGCCCGATCGCCGTGAGCAGCGGCAAGAACACAGGGAAGTAGAACAACACCAGCAGATTACTCAGGAGCGGCACTGCACAACTGCCAATGATCAGCCAACTGCCAGGGGCGTGGAGGGTTTGCCAGAAGTAAATAACGCCAAAGGTCGCAAAGGCCAGCAGCACCGCGACCCCGTATTGGTAGTGGGTCACTCCCAGGCGATCGATGGTTTGAATTTGGAGCGCTTGCCGCAGCGATTGCCCCGTGGGTTCGATGCCCAAGCCATCGAGAATGAAGTTGGGAAAAGCGAGGATGTGTAACCCAGCGATCGCGATCGCCCCTAGCAATGCAATCAGGATGGGAGAAAACTTTTGCACTGATCGCTCTCGCTCCAAATTCATCCGGTTCCAGACTTCAACTATTCTATGAAAGGGCATTCTGCACCCGCCACCTTTACCCCTGGAAGGCTCATGTTGTCTGTGCAAGAAGCTGAAGCGTTGATTTTGTCTTTGGTCGATCCCTTGACGAGAGGGGATGTTGAAATTGTGGACTTGCTGGAGGCCAGGGGGCGGATTTTAGCCAGCTCGATCGCCAGTCCGGTAGACTTTCCCCACTGGGATAACTCCGCGATGGATGGGTATGCCGTGCGGTCTGAGGATGTCCAGACGGCGACGGCGGATCAGCCCGTTACCCTCACTGTTGTCACCGAAATTCCGGCGGGGGTGGCATCCCAACAGGCGATCGCGCCGGGGCAGGCCGCGCGCATTTTCACGGGAGCGGTGATGCCAGCGGGCGCGGATACGGTGGTGATGCAGGAACAGACACAGCGGGAGGGCGATCGCGTCACAGTCCTCACAACGCCCAAGCCGCAAGCGTTTGTGCGGCAACAAGGCAGTTATGCGCGAGTGGGCGATCACCTCCTACCCACTGGTTGTCGTCTGGAAGCCGCTGCGATCGCGATTCTCGCCGCCGCGCAATGTTCTGAAGTTTCTGTGTTTCGTCGTCCCCGTGTGGCGATTCTCTCGACGGGGGATGAACTGGTGCCGATTGACCAGCCGTTGCAACCGGGGCAAATTGTCGATTCTAACCGTTACGCCTTGATGGCTCTTGTTGCCCAGTTGGGTTGTGAACCCGTGTCAGTGGGGATTGTGACAGATCAGCCGGAGGTGTTGAAGGCGGCGATCTCGCAGGTGGTGCCATTGGTGGATGTGATTATCTCCTCGGGGGGCGTTTCCGTTGGAGACTATGATTACGTGGAGCAAATTCTGACCGAGTTAGGGCTGATCATTCAGGTGCGATCGGTCGCTGTCAAGCCAGGGAAGCCGTTGACCGTCGCCAGTTTTCCAGATCCCGATGATCCAGGTCTCCGAAATCTTTTCCCCCTTTACTTTGGTCTGCCCGGTAATCCGGTGTCAGCGTTGGTGACTTTCTGGCGGTTTGTGGTGCCTGCGTTGCGCAAATTGTCAGGCTTGCCGTCCCCGTGGCAACCCACTTATGTGAACGCGATCGCCCAACAGTCCCTCACCCCGGATCGCCAGCGAGAATCTTATATTTGGGGACATTTAAAGCTGGTGGAGGGGTACTATACCTTCGCGCCTGCCGGGGGGAGTCAAACTTCTGGAAATTTAATTAATTTGGCTGGCACGAATGGCCTGGCGGTTGTACCTTTGGGAGACGCTGCGATCGCTCCGGGGGAAATCGTGCGGGTGTTGCTCATGCAGTGAGGGATGAAGAACGACCATGATTAAGTCGCTGTCGGTGATTGTGCCCGTGATGAATAAGGAACACGCGATTCTGCGGACGTTAGAAAGCGTGGCAGCGAGTATCCAATACTTTCAAGAACAGCATCAGGGCGATCCCGTGACGATCGAAATAGTCGTGGTGAATGAAGGGTCGAGCGATCGCAGTCCAGCAATCATCGAAGCCTTTTGCGCCACCCATCCCCACTGTCGCGTTGTGCATCACTTCAAACAAACGTCTGCGGGTACGGCTCGCAATATGGGCGCAAATGCCGCAGTAGGCGACTTACTCTACTTTTGTGATGGGGATGATTTGTACTACAAAGAACATCTCTATCTCTGTTATCGGATGCTCAACCATGATCCGAGTGGGCAGGCGGAAACCTCCTTTATGCTCAAGCGAGAGCAGGGCGATCAACCGATTCAACTGCCCAACCAGCGGATTGGCGTGGTGCGGACAGGGGTGTATATGGCTGATCCGATTCAGCCGTTTTGGAAGAATGCGATCGAAAATTCGATTCCCCAAAATCTTTGTGTGCGGCGGGAATGTCATGAGTTTATTGAAGGGTTTCCCGAAGAAAAAGTCCCCTACAACGAAACAGGGTGCGAGGATATTTCCTATCAGCAATGGCTGGCGAAATTCTTCAAGATTCTCAAAGTCAATTTAGATACGGTCGAGTACATTCGCTACCCTGGCAATAACTTCGATCGCCAGCTCCAAAAATTCCAAACCCCGCCTGACCAATATCAGGAGGAAATGACACCTGCCACCCGCGACCTCCATCTGTTGCGCCAAAAAATTGAACAAAGTCACGGGCTTTATTTATTTGAAAAGTTGAAAACGGTAGACAAAACTCCCGAATTTCTCGCTCTCCTGAATTGGCAGCAGTTAGGGAATGATTATATGAATCAGAATGATTTTCTGGGGGCAATTCCGCTGCTGGAATATGGCTTGACTCAAGACCCCAGCAATAGCAATACTCGCACCTTATTGGCAGCGGCTTATAACAATGCCGGGTCAGCCATTCGATCGCAGGGTAATCTCGCCCAGGCCACCGATTATTATGAAAAATCCCTGGCGCTCAATCCCACTTTTCCCCCGTCTGACCTGGCAAAAGTTAACTTGAATGCGGCGCTCACCTTGCGCGATCAAAAACGCTTTGATCAGGCGTTAACCTATCTGCAAAAAACGCTCCAACTTGATCCCAATTTGCAGGACGCGATCGCGGAATTCCCCCGGCTCAAATATTACGCCCACGTTGCCGATCGCGGTTATGAATTCACGCAAGATTGGTTCAGCATTAACATCCCCGTGTGGCAACAATTTCTGACGCAATATGTCAACATGCCCGACCTCCGCGTCCTCGAAATTGGCAGTTGGGAAGGGCGCTCCACGTGTTGGCTGCTCGACAATTTGCTGACCCACCCTACCGCCCGCATCACCTGTGTTGATACCTTTGAAGGCAGCGTGGAGCATGAGGTGTTAATCAATCAAGAAGTCGTTCGCACGATCGAGCAACGGTTTGATGCCAATGTCGCCAAAACGGGCGCGGGGGAAAAAGTCCGTAAAATGGTGGGGAGTTCGCAATCGGTGCTGCGATCGCTCATTCCCAACGCCCACCACTTGGCTTATATCGATGCGTCCCATGTCGCCGCCGATGTGCTGGAAGATACTCTCCTCACCTGGCGCTTAGTCAAAGTGGGAGGCACGATTATCTTTGATGACTACGGCTTCCAGTTCCCAGAAGGGATCACCGAAGCCCCGCCCAAAGTCGCTGTCGATGCCTTCATGACCATCTTCAAAGCCAAAGTCCGCCTGATCCACCAGGGCTACCAGGTTCTCCTCGAAAAAACCGCCGAATAGCATTTTTTCCCGTTCCCCGTCTCATACCCTAGAGAGACGAGCCAGCGGCATCGTCTCTACACACCTCTTGCCCCGCCCTCATGATTTCTAAAGAAACGCTTTTCGCTCTGTCCCTGTTTCCCTACCTGGGTTTTCTCTGGTTCCTGACGCGATCGCAGCAGGCACCCCGACTTGCCCTGATCGGCTTTTACATGACGCTGGTCTTTGTCGCCGTCACCATTCCCGCAGGCATCTATGCGCAGGTTCATTACGGTGAACAACTTGCCAATGTGGACTGGCTGCATGGCAGTGCCGAATCCTTCCTCACCCTGTCGAATATTCTTGTGGTGTTGGGATTCCGGCAGGCGATCGTCGCCCACCGCGCCACTCCATCTCCCACTCCAAAGGAATAAATTCTGCGCCTACCTCGCCTCCGGGGAGACGTGCCCACGGCACCCTCTCTACCCTGCCTTTTCCCATTCAATTCCGCCAGGGAGACGTGCCAGCGGCACCGTCTCTACCATCCCCCTTCCTGCTCTCCCCTCCTCTCCTTTCCCATTCCTCTCCCTCCCTCCCGCTCCATTTCCGCCAATTCTTGCTAGTGTTTAGGGGTCTGATTCCACTTCATCCCCGGTTGTTATGTTTTCGCGGATTGCCCAGGCCAGTTCCCGTCAGCGAGAGATTGCCGAAGTTGTGCTCCGGAATGGTTGGGGCTACATGCGGCGATTGCTCACCGGGACGCGATCGGAAGAACCCCAACTGCCGCCCCCAGCGGTTCTACGTAACATCCTGATCGAGTTGGGGCCAGTGTATGTCAAGTTAGGACAACTCCTGAGTACGCGGCCTGACTTGTTGCCGCCGGAGTATATTAACGAGTTGACGGCGTTGCAGGCAGAGGTACCGCCCGTGCCGTGGGAAGCGGTGGAGGAAGTGATT
>JAIXVO010000267.1 GCA_027482985.1 Cyanobacteriota bacterium | reverse complement strand
TCAGAATCAAGCTTTGCAGTAGACTCTCTTAAATTTGTCGGTTTTCTGTCTAAACAATGGGGGACACCTTAAGGCGTGCGCTTCGCGTTCCCCGTGAGGGGTCGCCGTTTACTTCAGTTTGCTTGTTTTGGAAATTCGCATTTCACTGTAATTTCCATATTGCAACCACCTTTGGCATTGGCAATGGAGGGCACTCCGACGCAGCTATGCGATCGCGTAGCCTGTATGCGGACGGATCTTTTCAGGATGAAATCCCAGCACAATCTGGTCTTTGGGAATGCCTGCCGCTTCCAGGTCGTAAGTTACCCCATCTTCGGTTTCATCCCGCTGGACCCAAATTTTGCCGTTAATAATATCGAGGTGGATGAGGCAACCGTGGACGCGAGTTTTGCGATCCCAGCCCAGCGTCATGAGGATGTAGCTATCGTGGGTTTCGTCGAAAACGGGTTTACAGATCAAATCTCCGTGGGAGTAGGGGATTTGCGTATAGGGAATGAGCACATCTTTAATGATTTGGCGGTACTGGGCTAGTTTTTCCATTGCAGAATCACCTCTTGTTCGGCATCAAAGACAATCAACTTCAAATTTTCATCTTCGATCATAAGTTGACCAATCGGCTCTTCAAATAGGGAGTTGAATACAATATCGTTGACCGCAAGGTAGAGGGTATAGCCTGGATAAGTTCGACGCATGACGGCGCGATAGATGGCATACTGCCCAATGGCATCCCGAAACGCTTCCATTTCAGAAGCACTGACAAAGCTTTTGACTTCAACGGCGATTTTTTCTTCTGCGCGTGTCGCCATCAGTAAGCGTTTTGTGCCCAGATCAACATACATGTCTTTCCTTCCCCAGCATAGATGCAAAGGATCATGAGTGATTACCCAACCGTCTTTGATCAGGGCTTGTTTAACAGCATCATGGTATAGATCAAGGGCTGGCATCGTTGAGTGGGGTGATTGGCTAAATTTACATCTACGCTTATTTTTTGCGGGTGATGCCGCACATGGCGCGATCGCTTTCACTCACCGTTGGATTTGTCCTTAAGTAATCATGCAGCCAGTTACAGCCACGATCCATGAGGCTATCAATGTTGAAGTTCCACAGTTTGATGGTTTTATCCCGACTCGCTGATGCGATCGTCTCATCTAAGCTAAAGCTGACACTCCACACCAGGGCATCGTGCCCACGTAGGGTGGTAATCAGCGTGCCGTCTCGCTGCCACAACTTGATGGTGGCATCTTCACTACTCGACACGATCGTTTGTCCATCAGGGCTAAAGCTGACGCTCATCACAGGGAACGTATGCCCCTCCAAAGTGGTAATCAGCGTGCCGTCTCGCTGCCACAGCTTGATGGTGTTATCCTGACTCCCTGAAGCAATCGTTTGCCCATCTGGGCTGAAGCTGACACTATACACAGACGCCTCGTGCCCCTTGAGCGTGGTGCTTAAGGTGCCGTCTCGCTGCCACAGCTTGATGGTCTTATCCCAACTTCCCGAAGCAATCGTTTGTCCATCCGGGCTGAAGCTGACACTCATGACGAGGTCGGTGTGTCCCGGTAGGGTGGTGATCAGGGTGCCATCTCGCTGCCATAGCTTGACTGTATTATCCCCACTACTTGAGACGATTATTTGTCCATCGGGACTGAAGCTGACACTCCTCACAACATCATCGTGACCGTTCAGGGTTCTGATCAAGGTGCCATCTTGCTGCCATAACTTGATCGTCTTATCATCACTCCCTGAGACAATCGTTTGTCCATCTGGGCTGAAGTTGACACTCCACACAATGCCAGTATGACCGTTGAGTGTCTCAAGCAGCGTGCCGTCTCGTCGCCAGAGCTTGATGGTGTGATCGGCGCTCCCTGAGGCGATCGTTTGTCCATCGGGGCTGAAGCTGGCAATCGGGACAGATTTAGTGTGTCCCTTGAGTGTGGTAATCGGCGGACTGTCCCGCTGCCACAGCTTGATCGTCTTATCTGCACTCCCTGAAACGATTGTTTGCCCATCGGGGCTGAAGCTAGCACTCCACACAGCACCAATGTGATCTTTCAGTGTAGTAATCAGCGTACCGTCTCGCTGCCACAGCTTAATCGTGTTGTCTTCACTGCCTGAAATAATCGTTTGTCCATCCGGGCTAAAGCTGACACTCAAGACAGCATCAGTGTGATCCACCAATGTCTTGAGCAGCGTGCCATCCCGCTTCCAGTGCTTGATCGTGTTATCCCGACTTCCTGAGGCGATTGTTTGACTATCCGGGCTAAAGCTGACAGTCCTTACAGGGGCAGTGTGTCCCTTGAGTGTGGTAATCAGTGTGCCGTTCCGATTCCACAGCTTAATCGTGTTATCTTCGCTGCCTGAGGCGATCGTTTGGCCATCGGGGCTGAAGCTAATACTCCACACAGCGGCAGTGTGCTTCAAGGCGGTAATCGGCGTGCCGTCTCGCTGCCACAGCTTAATGGTCTTGTCTTCACTCCCTGAGACGATCGTTTGTCCGTCTGGACTGAAGCTGACACTCTTGACCGCGTCAGTGTGACCCGGCAGCGTGGTAATCGGCGTGCCGTCTCGCTGCCACAGCTTAATGGTGTTATCCTCACTGCCTGAGACGATGATTTGTCCATCTGGGCTGAAGCTGACGCTCCTGACAGCCGCAGTGTGACCTTCCAGCGTCTTGAGCAGCGTACCGTCTCGCTGCCACAGCTTGATCGTCTTATCTGTACTACCCGACGCGATGATTTGCTCATCTGGGCTAAAACTGACAGTCGTTACAGCGGTACCATAGGTCATGCTGTTGAACGCTCTAACCCCGTAAACTGCTTGCCGAAGGGCTACAGCAACCTGAAGCTGAGTGTCATCCTGTGTCTGAGCAGAGCGATCAAGTCGGTTGAGTTTTTGCGCCGCTCTTAAAGCTTCCATTAATGCCTTAAATGATTCACCGGAAAGAAAAGAGGCTTGAGCAGAGGCACTTGCAAGCCTGACATCCGCAACTGCTTCTCTCTTCGTACTTTGCCAAGCCGCAAAGCCTGCAACGATCGCCCCTGCCAGCATCACACTCAGCGTTATCGTCCCGAAGCGAATGCGCTGATTTGCTTTGTGGTTGGCTGCGGCTAACACCTTTTTGGCTTCTTCCTCCACCGCCAACTTTTTCTGAATGTCTCGCGTCTCTAACTCCTGGCTCATCCCTAGAAAGCGATAATCGGCATCATCCAATCGCTTCCCCTGGGACCATACCAGCGCATCCCGGAAAGCCTGTCCTCGGAGCAACCGCGATTCATCTTGCATGCCAGAATCCAGCCAGGCCGCGATCGCCTCGCCATAGGGTCGTAATGCTGCCAGCGATCGCTCCAGCCAGTCGCGATTAAACACCAGTTCATAAATGCGGTTGTAAACGCGCAGTTTGCCATCCCGCTTCACCACCAGGCCCGTTAGTCGCAACTCCACCTGTTCCGGGCTGTCGTCGGCGGCAATCTCACCGTACTGCACAATGTGCTGATACAGTCCCAGCAATCGTCCGGTGCGTAGTTCCCCCGTTAGCAACAGGCGATCGCGAATCGTCTTTAGATGCTCCGGCGTGTCTTTCGCTTCCCAATTTTCAATAATCTGACGGTGCACTAAATTTTCAATCCAGGTCGCCTCTTGTCCCGGGGGTACGGCATCTGCCGCAGTCAACACCAGTTTGCACAATTTTTGAGTTAAAAACGGCTGTCCGCCTGTCCAGTCCAGCACCGCCTGCATCAGCGCTTCCGGCTGATCTGACTTGGCTACCAAGCCCTGAGCCAGTGGTTTGGCCTCTTGGTGCTCAAAGCCCTGCAGGGCGATCGGGCGGCCCACATTAAACGGTGTTCGCCCCTTATCCTGAATCAAATCGGAAGGCGTGGTCACCCCTAGCAACGCAAACGTTAATCGGTTATACTCCGACTTTTCGGCGCGGCGGTTATAGCACTCTCGAATCAGCGCAAAGAAATCATCCAGCTTAAACGGCAAGCTCAGAACGCTGTCAATTTCATCAATAAAAATGACAATGGGTTGGGCGATCGCCGTCAGCAACACCTCATCCATAAACTTGTCAAACCGCCGCACAAATGACAAGAGATGATAATTTTCCCACCAGGTATACAGGTCAAAAGTTTCGTACAAATCCAAACTGCTAACCAGGCTATCGATGACACTGCTATACCACTGTTCGGGTGTCAGATCGGAAGTGCCGATGCGAGTCAGGTCGATCGCGGCACAGGCAACCCCTGCCGCGTGCAACCGTTCCATCGTCTGCACTTTTAGACTCGATTTACCCATCTGCCGTGAGTTCAGCACATAGCAAAACTCACCTGCCTGCAAGGCTCGAAAAAAGATTTCATCCGCTTGCCGTGCGACATAAGTGGGGGCATCGGCAGGTAAACTCCCCCCGACTTGATAGTCAAACGGCAATACAGAAGAAAACTCTGACATACGTTGATCCTTGTCTGCTCCTGCTGCTACCGACGCATCCAAATGATGATGCCCACCACCACTAAAACGATACTCACTCCCGCAAGAACAAATAAGCTAATTTTGAGCGATCGCTGCGTTTGTTGTAATCTTGCATCTGCAACTTGTCTTTCAGCAATCAACTTTCGCTGATTCTGTCTTGCTGTTTCTAGGGTTTGCAGAATCTTTTGTTGCTCATAGTCCTGACTCGCTAACAAAAACCGATGGTCTTGTTGCGGCAGCGATCGATCAACTGCCCAGGCTTTTGCTTCTTGCAAAGATTGCCCTTGTAACAACAGAGCCTTGTCATATCCCGATTCTATCCAAGCATCCAACTCAGCGCGATAAGGACAGGCCGTTTCAATGTATTTCTCAATCCACCGCTGGTTAAATACTGCTGCATAAATTTGATTGGCAACTTGAAGGGTTCTTTCACACTTGATCACTAACCCTGATAATCTCAGTTCTATTTGCTCTGGGCTGTCATCAATTGGGATTCTCTTCATTCGTAAGACATCACGATAAAGTTCCAATAGCCTAGAGAAGTTTTTACTACTGGTAAGTCGGTTTTGAATCGTGATCAGATGCTCTGGTACATCCTGCTGCAGCCAATGATTAATAATATGTCTTTGCACTAGTTGCGCGACCCAGCTACTTGCTTTTCCTTGGGGCATGTTAGTTACTTGGTCAGCCACTAATTTAAAGACTTTTTGCGTGAGAAAGGGTTGACCACCAGTCCAATACAAGATCGGACTAAAAACGGCATGTGGGTAAGGAGTAAAAGGCAGCAGTCCCTGACCTAACGGATCTAACTCGGCAAAGTCAAATCCTGTCAATTCAATTTCCCGTCCAATATTAAATGGAGTGCGTTGTTTATCTTGCATCAAATCTGAAGGAGTGGTCACACCTAGCAGCGCAAATGTGAGTCGGTTATAGTCTGGCTTTTCAGCACGACGGTTATAACACTCCCGAATGAATGCAAAAAAGTCATCTAGCTTAAACGGTAGACTCAAAACACAATCAATTTCATCAATGAAAATAACAATAGGTTGGGAGATCAGTTTTAGTAAAACCTCATCAATGAATTTGTCTAGCCTTCGCACATAGGACAACACCTGATATTGTTCCCACCAGGTACACAGATCAAATACTTCATATAAGTCCAAACTACTGATAATTCCATCAATAATGCTGCTATACCACTGTTCTGCAGACATATCAACGGTGCCAATCCGCGTTAAGTCGATCGCGGCACAGGCCACCCCCTCAGTTTGCAATCGCTGCATGGTTCGGACTTTGAGACTAGATTTTCCCATCTGCCGAGCATTCAACACATAACAAAATTCACCCGCTTGCAATGCTTGGTAAAAATCTTCATCCGCCTGTCTCCAGACATAAGTCGGGGCATCGGCAGGTAAACTGCCACCGATTTGGTAGTTATACTCTGGAACTGGCGTGATGCTCATTAACCCACCCTCAACCGCTCCCGAAAGTATTGGCGATACAGATTGCAGGTTGGCGCCACTTCGCTGCCGTGAAATTGTACCAGTCCCATACTCGTGAGCTTAAATGCCTCACCCGTATTAATAGCAATGGGTTGCTCCACGGCAATCACCTGTTTCATCGCTGCTAATAGCTTTTCGTCACCCTCCAGATTCAGCAGATGACGGCGAAGATGCTCTCCATACAACCCACCCTCCGTTGGCGCAACCTGCAAAAGTTGCTCTAACGATAGCTCGTCTCGCGCAATTTGATACAGCGCTGCTCGCACCAAATAGGGATGCCCACCGACCATAGTCATCAGCCGTGTGACTTCTGCCTCGGTCCATTTCAAGCCGTGCCGCTGGACTAAATCTGCAACCTGAAGGTGGCTTAACGGTGGCAGTTCGATGGGCACTCCAACATTGAAGGGCGATTGATTGATGTTGAGGGGAATATAAACCTCCTTGGAATGCACAATCACTAACCGCAGATTTTTCCAAATGGGTTTAATTTTGGCATCCTCGTGCCAAGCTCGCAGCATACCAAAAAAGTCAGTGGCGATCGCGGGATATTCAAACACTTGATCCACTTCATCCAGACACAGAACAATAGGGCACTCAATGGTAGGCAGTAAGTATCGCTGAAAGTAGTTTGTACATTTGTTTTTAGGGCTAAAAGTGCCCTTCCAGTAATCTGCCAGCCTATCTTCTAGATTGAGTTCTTGGGTAATGCTATTGCAAAACCATTGTAAAAACTGATCTAGACTACTTAGCGAGTCACGGTCAACTAATTGGAAGTTGAGCGATGCTGCTAGGGCACCCTGCTCACCCCCGTGATTAAGTACTCTCAGCATCAAAGAGGATTTTCCCATTTGACGGGGTGCTTTAATGCGAATCAGTGCTCCCGGCTTGACGATCGCCTCATAACAGCGCCCTTCAATCGGCGGCCGCTCAACATACAGGGACGATTCTAATGGCACTTGACCTTCTGGCTCATCCAAAGAGATGGCACGAGCAGGGGACACCACAGAGCGAGTCGGCGTTA
>JAIXVO010000641.1 GCA_027482985.1 Cyanobacteriota bacterium | reverse complement strand
TCCGGACACTGAATCATTACGAAAAATAGTTGCGAATTTCCCACGCATGTTCTAGAAGTTTGAACCATTGCTTTTGCATCTGGGCGATCGTGCAGCCCAATCGTTGGGCAATCTCGGTATCTGAGAGTTTTTGCTGCTGCAATTCCAGCAATTTCTGTTGCTGCGGTGTCAGGGCTTCCACAAAGGTTTGCCACTCTTGCAAGGTCAGCCCTAAATTTTTCTCCAGATCCGCTTCCAGCCATTGATGCACCAATTCCCAGCGATGCGAGAGGGCAAAGCGAATCAAATGGTATTTGAACCGCTGTTGTAAGTAATCCCGTTCGCGAGAAGTAATATTCATCAACGCTTCAATTTCATGCGCTGGCAAATCCTGCAACCGGAGGATAAAGTAATCGGCGCAATCGGGTTGTTTGCGATCGTCCAAATAAGCAATCAGTTCCGCAATTATGGTTTGTCGGAGCGTATCTTCGGCGGGTTCTGGCTCTTGCGCCACCATTTGTTCCCGGACTTGCTGCATCGAGGCGGCACTCCAGGAATTTTCAGACTCCCCCGATAGCCCTTCGGCAGCCTGCTCAATATCGACTGGCGTTTCAATCGGTTGCTGCTGGGAGAAGGTTTGCGCCCGCAGGATGATGAGTTGCTGGGTGCGATGTCCCGGTAACGGAATTCGGCGTTTGGCATAGCGTTCGGTAAAGGCCAGATATTCCGCTAATTGCAATAAGGTGCGCGGCGAGTACCCTTCGGGCAACTGGTTTTCTCGCAGGAAGGCTTTAAAGGATTCAATCAAAAACACTTGCAGGAAGTCTTCGATCAGGGGGAGTCGCGCTTGATAGGTAGACTGGGCCTGGGGCGGCGTGATGTAGCGATACACGACCGCGCTCAAAGTGCCGGCTAAATCTACCCGACCCCGTTCCGAACCGAGTTTGTAGTAATGTAAACACTGTTGGAGCCGATGTTTGGCCAGCGTTAACGCCCAGGATTCCAATTCGCCAGAAGCCTGGATGCGGTTACTCTGGGTACAAATCCGGTCCACTTCTTTAGAAATGCGATCGGCGACGCTCCGGCAGTTCTGCTCAGAAGCGCTGGTTGAGAGTTTGAGTTCACTCAACAGAAATTGAAAGATTGACTCCACGCTTTGGCAGATTTCCCCTACGCTATTCAAAGTTCACAACGACCTAATAGTTACAAGATTTTTTCCAATTGTGGCAATATTGATTGCCTGCGTCCAGAGCAAAAGTCAGATGGAATCAGAAAGTGAGCCATTAATCCCAATCTATTGAAGACCAACTTGAGACAAACCTATGAATATCGATGCCCAAATTCAAGACCTGATTGAACATGCACCCCAGGATGGTGTGACTCCAGTGCTGGTAGAGGCGATCGCACCCGTTCTGACTCAAATCGCGGCTCAACTTCGGCACCCCCAGTACTATATTGTGCAGTCGCTGGAACAAAACTGGGTTGTCAACATCATAAGCCAACAAGCGGACTCCGGGTTAGACCAACACGTAATTTATGCTTTTCCCACCTTAAAAGATGCCGCTACTGGCCCCAATTCGCTCAAAGATCCGCAACTGATGGCGGTTCCCGTGCCTGTCACCCACATCCTGTTTCAGATGGTGGCGATGGAAGGGATTGACAGCATTATTTTCTTTGAAGTTCCCGGCAACACCTTAACTGGAACCCAAATTCTCCGCTCTGACCTCCAACTGCTGATTCAAACCCAGCTCCAGGGACAGGTCAGCCCGCCCGCAGTGCCCCCAGATATCGCCTAAGAGATTGGATCTGGCATTCAACATGGTCTGCTGTAGGAGCGAATGACCATCACTGGCTTCAACTTAAGCACAAACTTTGGCTGTAAAAGGCTTGCAGTCCGCCCTCATCCCCCAACCCCTTCTCCCAAAATGAGAGAAGGGGAGCCGGAATTCTTTCCCCGCGCCCATTTTGGGAGAGGGGAACACAAGGGGTGAGGGCAAAAACCATTGCGTGTCAGTGCGTTTTACTGAAGTTGACGCATGTGATAGCCATTCGCCCTACTTCGGGGACGTTATTCTTTTGCCAGTCCCTCACCTTGCGCCAAGAGCCAATCCACTGCTGCCGCCAGATCCGCCGCGATGTAATCCGGTTGGGTATGGTGCTGGTAGCTGCCACTCAGGACTTGTTCGCCAAAACCCGTCGTCACCAGGATGCCTGTACAGCCAGCATTGTGCGCCATATCCACATCCGTCGCCTTGTCGCCAATCATAAAGCTACGGGAAATATCCAGGTCATGCTCCCAGGCCGCCGCCACGAGCATCCCTGTGTTGGGCTTCCGCCAAGTACTCCAGCGGGTGTACTCCGGGTTGGTGCCGCCTTCCGGTGGACTCAGATAGGGACAGTAGTAGAGTGCATCCAGATGGGCACCCGCTGCTTCATCCAGGAGCCGACAGAGGCGATTGTGCAGAGCATCCACATGGCTGGCAGGGTAGTAGCCGCGAGCGGGTCCCGATTGGTTGGAGACGAGGCAACAAAACCACCCGCGATCGTTGAGTTTGCGAACGGCAGTAGCCACACCAGGAATCAGATTGAGGTTTTCGACCTGATGGATATAGCCCGCTTCAACATTCAGCACGCCATCACGATCCATAAATACGGCAGGACGGGACATAGGAGAAAACAACCCACGAGAACGCAAGTAGGGTAGCGGTTAATGGGGGCAAAAGCAAGGGCGAGGACGGGGGGGCGATCGCGTACAGTAAGAAACGTTCACCCCATGTTGAGGGTTTTGGCATGACCCAACTTGAGTCGTCCGCAGCGCAAACTGCTCTCTCGCAAGCAATCCACCAGTTGGTGAGCGTCGTGGCGCAGTTGCGATCGCCCCAGGGGGGCTGTCCCTGGGATCTGGCGCAAACACCGGAAACCCTGATTCCCTATGTGATTGAGGAAGCTTACGAGACGGTAGACGCGATTCGCAGTGGCGCTCCTGCCGCGCTCTGTGAAGAACTGGGGGATTTACTGCTACAGGTGGTACTCCAGGCGCAGTTAGCCAGCGAAGCGGGACAGTTTACGCTGCAAGAAGTCACGCAGGGCATCAGTGATAAGTTGATTCGGCGGCATCCCCATGTGTTTGGCGAGGTGCAGGTCGAGACGATCGCGGACGTACATCAAAACTGGGAAAAAATCAAAGCTGTAGAGAAGGGCGAAGATCCTGACGTGTTGCCGCCCCTCAGCCAGAAGTTGAACCGTTATGCGCGATCGCTGCCCCCCTTGATGTCCAGTCTAAAAATCTCTCAAAAAGCCGCTGCTGCCGGATTTGAATGGGAAACGGTGGATGGGGTGTGGGACAAATTTCAGGAAGAATTAACAGAATTTCAAGAGGCGATCGCCACCCCCGACAAAGCCCATCAAGCCTCAGAACTCGGCGATTTACTCTTTACCGTCGTGAATCTCGCCCGCTGGTATGATCTCGATCCCAGTGCCGCGCTCCAGGGCACCAATCAGCGCTTTATCCAACGGTTGCAACTGATGGAAGCCGTCGCCGATCGCCCTCTGGAAGACTACACCCTGGCGGAATTTGAAACCCTCTGGCAACAAGCCAAAGCCAAACTGAAAGCCGATCAGCGATCGGGTTGAGGTCAATAGCCCTCACCCTAAATCCCTCTCCCGCTCTGGGAGAGGGACTTTTAATCCAGCTCCCCTTTTCCTGTTTATAGGAGAAGGCGCTGGGGGCTGAGGGCAAGCTTGCAGCCCAGAAACCCACTTGGTGAAATCTCCCTCTAGAACGCCGGAATTCCTTGTAGGATGCTGTTAGCGTCAGCGTAACGGTATGCCCAAACAGCGATTAGATATCCTCCTGGTCGAGCGTCAATTGTGTGAGACGCGGCAACAGGCACAACGATTGATTCGAGCGGGGGAAGTCACCGTCAATCAGCAATTGCTGGACAAACCCGGCACCGAGGTCGATATTGCGGCTGACATTCAGGTCAAACAAAAACCGCCCTTTGTCTCGCGGGGGGGCGAAAAGCTGGCCAAAGCGATCGCCCACTTCCAGATCCCCATTCGCGATCGCATTTGTCTCGATGGCGGCATTTCGACCGGCGGCTTTACGGACTGCTTACTGCAAGCGGGTGCCGCCCATGTTTACGGCATCGATGTGGGCTATGGTCAAGTCGCCTGGAGTTTGCGCCAAGACGATCGCGTCACCCTGTTTGAACGCACCAATCTGCGCAGCATGCAGCCGGAAACCTTGTATGTCGGCGATCGCCCCTGGGCCGATTTAGGCGTTGCCGATGTCTCCTTTATTTCCCTGGTCAAAGTCTTACCCGCCCTCTGGTCACTGCTGCGATCGCCCCAGGAAGTGATTCTGCTGGTCAAACCCCAATTTGAAGTGGGGCGCGAAAAAGTGGGTAAAAACGGCGTTGTCCGCGACCCGAAAGACCACGCGATCGCCATTCTGCAAGTTTTGGAAGCCGCTCAAGCTCTCGGCTGGTGCTACCACGGCTTAACCTGGTCGCCCTTAGTGGGGCCAGCAGGCAATATCGAATACCTCCTCTGGCTCCAAGCTGCCGATCCTTCCAGACAGCCCTCTGCCCCACCCGACCTCCCTGCCATCCTCCACATTACCCAAGCCGCCCAACAGGACTTAACTTAGGCAGGCGCATTGAATCCATTGCACTGGGTGTGGCATTGATTCAATGATTCAGACTACTCACTGGAGATACTGGCTCAATGCCGCGCCCCTATGGGTTTTCCCACTGCTTTCTGCCTTCCCCTCCTGGCTTCTGGCTCCTGACTCCTGACCCCGAACTCCCTCCCCCTTCCTTCCCCTCCCTCCCTCTCCCCGTTTCAATTTCCGAAATATTACTGCCAATCCGTGTAGGGAGAGGCTAGGCTAGCGGGTACCTTTTAGTTGCAGCGATCGCCCCTCCTTGCATAACTGCTCGCTTATTGCCTGATAAGTCTTCCAGCGAACCTTCCACCCATACCCTCAACTACTTATGGCGCAAGAACTGGCAATCCGTACCCATGATTTGACCAAGCAATTTGATCGCCACATTGCGGTGCATGATCTTGACTTACAGATTTCCGCCGGGGAAGTCTATGGCTTGATTGGCCCCAATGGTGCAGGAAAAACCACCCTGATCCGGATGTTGGCGGCGGCTGAAGAACCTTCTCTCGGAGAAATCTTTATTCATGGCGAACGGCTCCTCCGCGATCAAGAAAATCCTCACCTCAAGCGGCAACTGGGCTACCTGCCCGATGATTACCCCCTCTACGACGACCTCACCGTTTGGGACTATCTCGATTACTTTGCTCGGTTATACAAACTCAAAGAACCGCGCCGCAGTCAACGGCTCCGGGAGGTGTTGGAACTGGTGCAATTGACTCACAAACGGCAGAGCCAGATTGCCACGCTGTCACGCGGGATGAAACAACGGCTGAGTTTAGCCCGTACCATCATCCATGAACCCCTAATTTTGTTGTTGGATGAACCCGTTTCGGGACTCGACCCGATCGCCCGGATGCAGTTTCGGGAAATCATCAAAGTGTTGCAGGAAGCGGGCATGACGATTCTGATTTCGTCCCATGTGCTGAGTGACCTGGCGGAACTGTGTACCTCCGTCGGCATTATGGAATTGGGCTATCTGGTCGAAAGTACGGCTTTGAAAACGCTCTATCAGCGGCTCAGTCGGCAACAAATTATTCTTTCTACGTTGGGTGACCTGGAATCACTCGAAGCGGAACTGCAAAATTACCCCGAAATTGCCGGGGTCGAGAAGCTTCCCGGCACCCAACAATTGTGCGTCTACTTCTCAGGGTCTACCGAATCAAGTGCTACCTTACTGCGATCGCTGATCGAGTCCGGCATCCCCTTAACGGAATTCCACCCCACCCAGGAAGACCTCGAATCCATCTTCCTCAAACTCGGACACCAGCAAGCCTCTTAAATCACGTCCAGTTTTCGCGAGTGGCATCCCGGCGATCGCTGCTTCCAACCCCACTTCCCCTTTGGAGTTACCTTCATGATTTCAAATCTGTTACTGCGGTTTTCTGACTGGAACCCTCAATTTTTTCGAGAAGCAAAAGGTCGGCTGAAGTCGCGTCACGTCTCATTAACCGTGATCATCTCCTTGTTGGTTCAGGGTGTGATCATGCTCTACTTTTGGATGGTGCTGCCGAGTAGTATCACCAAGGTCGGGAGCCGCTACTGCACAGGCAAGATGGAAGAGTATTCCACCTGGCGGGATTGTGTCCTGGATGCGGCAGGCAACGTGCAAATTAACTGGCCTATTTGGTGGTTTGATATTTTCCAAACCCTGAGTTGGCTGATGCCCTTCGTGGTACTGATTGCCGGGGTGTATATGGTGATTGGGGATTTGGCTAAAGAGGAGCGTCGCGGCACGTTGAACTTTATTCGCCTGAGTCCGCAATCCAGCCGCAGTATTTTGATTGGCAAACTGTTAGGAGTCCCGTTGATTCCCTGGGTCGCCGTGTTGCTGGCGATTCCCCTGCAACTCTGCGCCGCGCTCCAGGGGCAGGTCTCTCCCGCCGCTGTGGGCAGTATTTATGTGTTAGCGATCGCCACCTGTGCCTTCTTCTATACCGCTGCCGTGTTCTATGCCTGTCTGGGGGCGGCTCACGGTTGGTTAGGAGCGGCCACATTGTGGTTCACCTATTCCATCGTTTTCCAAATTTGGCAAGCCAGCCAGTCC
>JAIXVO010000107.1 GCA_027482985.1 Cyanobacteriota bacterium | reverse complement strand
TCCACCCGCGAATACATTCAACGCTTGGGGCGTATTCTCCGCAAAGGCAAAGATCCGGGCAAGATGGCTCAACTCTACGAAATCGTGGCGGAAGACACCAGTGAAGAAAATGTGTCGCGGCGGCGGCGTGGGCAACCCTCACCCCCTCAACCCCAACGCCAACTCGAACTGGTGCCCTATCCGTCCGCCAGTCCACTGCTCCCCCACGTCGCCGAATCCCCAGCGCTATGGGATGCTAACGCAGCGGTGGACAGACATAAAAAAACGGACTGATGTGAATCAGTCCGTCTATCCACTGAGAGGTGAATGCTTAAGCGTTGGGGAACGGCAACATACTGATCAGCGTTTGCAGGTTTTCGCCCAACATGGCGGTCAGATGGTGCGTCACGGGCAAGCTGTCGAGCGCCATCCCAGCACAGAGCAACATCAAATACAGAATGGAATATTTAAAGACCGATCGCGCCATTTGCAAATCAGATGGGGCTTGCAGCAGTTTCCAGGCTTTGAAGGTGAACACCCCACCAAGGAACATGGCGATCGCGCCATACACTGCCCCCATCACATGCAGCGGATAGATCAGCAGTAAGGTGATGGGCAGCAGCGCCAGGGTATAGTACAAAATTTGCCGTGCGGTGGTTTCATTGCCTTCCACCACGGGCAGCATCGGTACATTGACGCTGGCATAATCGTCGCGAATCATCATTGCCAGTGCCCAGAAGTGGGGCGGGGTCCAGAAGAAGATGATGGCAAACAACGTCCAGGCCGCCCAACTGAGGTCGCCCGTCACCGCTGCCCAGCCCACGAGCGGCGGAATGGCTCCCGCTGCACCCCCAATCACAATGTTTTGGGTGCTGTGGCGTTTGAGCCAGTGGGTGTAGACGAGCACGTAGCAGACAATCCCCGACATGGCGAGACTGGCAGCTAACAAATTGGCGAATACCGTTAACAAGGTGAATGAAATGACGGTCAGCGTAATGGCAAAAATTAGCGCATGGAGCGGTTGCACCCGTCCGGAGGGGAGGGGACGATGGCGGGTCCGTTCCATGATGTAGTCGATGTCGCGATCGTAGAGACAATTGACGGCATTGGCAGCACCCGCCGCAAACGCCCCACTTAATAAAGTGATGAGTAACAGAAAGGGATCGACTTCACCGTTGGCTGCTACCCACATCCCGCCCGCTGTTGTGATCAACAGTAATAAGATGATGCGGGGTTTTGTGAGTTGGATGTAGCTTTGAACAACTTGGAGAAAGTTTTCATGCCGCCGAGCGGGAGCCGATAAAAGTGTTTCTTGCATTAAAGTCGTTCCTCACAGAGACCAAATCGTTGGATTAAGCGAGTTGTCCATCGCTAGGAGAGAGTGTTTCAGCCGCTGCTGCTGGGACTGAAATTGTTTGCGCTGCGTCGCGAAAGGCTAGGACGGTGAAAGTGACCAGCGCCCCCAGGAGCAAAGCCCCGATCGCCTGATGGGAAACCGTCAGGGGTTCCACTTGGAGTCGCAGTTTGAAGGTGGCAACGCCGAGCAGAATTTGCCCGATGACTAAGCCGCCCGCGATGTTAGCCCAGCGCCGGAGGGCGGGATGGAGGGCGGGAGTGCGCCAAGCCCAGAGGACGAGGACGAGGGTGGCGAGGGTCGCCGGAACAACGCCCACAATATGGCTATTCATTACCTGACACAGTTGGGAATCGCTCAAGCATTGGTGGAGGGCCCATTGCGAACCGACCAACGCACCCAAAATACTTTGGCAGTAGACCAATACCGCCGCCGTCAGTCCCATCCACGGCAATTTCCCAACGGCACCAGTACCTTGATAAGGCCGCAGCCCGATGCCCATGGCCAGGAGCGTCACGAAAAAGAGGAGGGCAGTGCCCAGGTGAGCCGTCACAATGTCAAACCGCAGGAGTTCCGTGACCGTGAGACCGCCCAGTAAGCCCTGGAAGATGACCAGGAATAAAGCTAGTGCTGCCGTCCAGGGTGCCCATTTGGGCAAGTCGCGCCGATACCACCCACACAGAGCCATCAGGACGATCGCAAACAGTCCCATGGAAGACGCGGTGAGGCGATGAAACCACTCCAGAAACACCTGGAGATTCATTTGCTGTTGCGGCACGAGTACGCCATAGCAAAGGGGCCAATCGGGACAAGCCAGACCCGCATTCATCACCCGTGTCGCACTGCCTAAGGCCATCAGGAAAACGGTTTCAGCAGCCATGCCTAACACAAATTTAGCGACCCACTCACGGGGGCGGGGGGCGGACTCGGTCTTTGGTTGAGAAAACGTGATGTCAACCATGCATGTAACCTTTGATGAAAAACAAAATGAGTGAGGAGGACGGCAGCGCGATCGCGACAAGTCAGTTCAGTGTCAGGCGCTTTGAATGGTTGTCAATTTCATTGAACGCCGAACACTTCCATACTGTAATGAGATTGTTCGTCTGCCCGGAAACCTTTTGTAATTTCTTTGGATTGCTGGAGAAATGATGATCAATTGCTCAATTAATTTCTCATCAGCCTGCATTTTTGAGTATCAAGAAACACACTTTCCGTTCACACTCACCGAAAGAAAGCGTTAAGAAATTCAATTGTTTAAACAACCTAAAAACCAGTCAACGAAAATCCGGATTTCCTTAAAACACTCTTAAGAAAGGTCTGGTGCCAAAGAAAATTCGGTCTACTTCGTATAAGGCAAATCTTTGCCTGGGTTGATTTTTAGCTTGTCCGCAAATGAGTTACTCTAAATCAGTTGCTCTGATAGCTTAACGAAATTCTGTTGCAGATGTAGCGTTTCTAACCCCTAAATTAAAAACCTGATCTACCCTGTATAAGTATGTGGATCGCGGGTTCGATTGTGAGCAGTCCTTGTTTCAACGGTTTAATCCAGTTCGCTAACAAATCCACAACTCAACCCTTAAGAATTGCTTAATTTCTGGACTCATTGCCAAGCGGAGATTTGTTGTGAATATTCCAGGCTCCATTACAACGCTGCTAATTGGGATCGGGCTGACCGTCATTAGCTTTTGGTATGGACAAAATCATGGGCTGTTGCCCGTTGCGGCTTCCGAGGAAGCGGTTGGTATTGATAATTTGTTCAACTTAATGGTCACGATCGGCACTGGCTTATTCCTGATTGTCCAGGGCACGTTGATCTACTCGTTCTTCAAATTCCGGCGACAACCGGACGATGATACGGATGGCCCTTACGTGGAGGGCAACATTCCGCTGGAAATCCTGTGGACAGCCATTCCAGCCGTGATTGTGCTGATCATCGCCGTCTACAGCTTTGAGGTTTACAGCCGGATTGGGGGCTTAGATCCCATGGCTCACTCGATGGCGCACGCCCCAGCAACGCAGCAAGTGGCCTATGGCTCCGGTGCCGCGATCGCTGCGCCCCTCGTGCCTCCCACGGATTCCAATCCACACGCCGCAATGGTCATGGCGGCAACTGATCCCGCCACCGCCGCAGTGCGAGACGAAACCATTCCGCCAGCGCAAGACGCACCGGAAATGGGGGTGACAACGCCCCGAATTGGTGCGACCCCAGACAATGCGGGTCAGTCTGCCGCTTATCAAATCAATGCCACTGGGCTGCAATTTGCCTGGTTGTTTACCTACCCGGATACGGGGATCGTCGCGGGAGAATTGCATGTCCCCGTGGGTAAAGAAATCCTGCTGAATATTTCGGCTAACGATGTCCTGCACGCCTTCTGGGTGCCGGAGTTTCGGCTTAAACAGGATGCCATCCCTGGTCGGCAATCGGAGTTACGGTTTACGCCCAGCAAAATTGGCGAGTATGACGTGATCTGTGCCGAGTTGTGTGGGGCTTATCACGGGGTGATGAAAACCAAGGTGATTGCCCAAACGCAAGCCGATTTTGATACCTGGGTACAAGAGCAGCAGGTCGCGAATAGCCCGGATGCCCTGAAAACCGCGATCGCGGCCAATCCCACCACGCCTGATCAGTTCCTCGCTCCGTTTGTGCAAGACCTGGGGATCAACGCTGCCGTTGTCGAACAACTGCACCCCGCGCATCTCCATGCGTCCGCTCACTAGCTGCCCCTTCATTCATCAACACTCATGACCCAAACAGTTCCAGAGCAAGCCATCGTCACACCTGCTCACGGGGGTTCAACCGAGAGCAAGCGTGAATGGCGGAAATACATCAGTTTCAGTACCGACCATAAGGTGATCGGGATTCAATACCTGGTCACGTCGTTCATCTTCTATTTGATTGGCGGCTTTTTGGCCACCCTGGTACGGACGGAATTAGCCACGCCCGCCTCCGATCTGGTCAGCCCCGATCTCTATAACGGCTTGTTTACCGTCCATGCGACGGTGATGATCTTCCTGTGGATTGTGCCAGCAGCAACCGGGGCGTTTGGCAATTATCTGATTCCCCTGCTGATTGGGGCGCGGGATATGGCCTTTCCCAAGCTCAATGCCGTCGCCTTCTGGATGATTCCGCCCGGTGGCATCCTGCTGATGTCCAGCTTTTTCTTTGGCGCACCGGGTTCCGGCTGGACTTCCTACCCACCCTTAAGTCTGGTGGATAACCAGGTTGGGGAAGCCATCTGGATTCTGAGCGTTCTGATTTTGGGCACGTCCTCCATTTTGGGGGGAGTCAACTTTATCGTCACCATCCTCAAAATGCGTGCCCCGGGGATGGGATTGAACCAGATGCCCTTGTTCTGTTGGGCGATGCTGGCGGCTTCCTGCTTGATCCTCGTCTCCACCCCCGTATTAGCAGGCGCACTGATTCTGCTGTCGTTTGACCTGATCGTCGGAACTTCGTTCTTCAATCCCACTGGGGGCGGCGACCCGATTGTGTACCAGCACATGTTCTGGTTTTACTCGCATCCGGCGGTCTACATCATGATTTTGCCCGTGTTCGGGTTAATTTCAGAGATTCTGCCCGTTCACTCGCGCAAACCGATTTTTGGCTACAAGGCGATCGCCTATTCCAGTTTCGCCATCAGCTTCCTGGGGCTGATCGTCTGGGCACACCATATGTTTACCAGTGGCACCCCGCCGTGGCTGCGGATGTTCTTCATGATCAACACCATGATCATTGCCGTTCCCACCGGGATCAAAGTGTTTAGCTGGTTAGCGACGATTTGGGGCGGTAAACTCCGGCTCAATAGCGCCATGTTGTTCGCGATGGGGTTCATCTCCATGTTCGTGATTGGCGGCATTAGCGGTGTGATGGTGGCCTCGGTGCCCTTCGACATCCATGTGCACGACACCTACTTCATCGTGGCGCACCTGCACTATGTGTTATTTGGCGGCAGTGTGTTCGGTCTCTATGCCGGGATCTACCACTGGTTCCCGAAAATGAGCGGTCGCATGATCAACGAAAAGTTAGGGAAAGCGCACTTTATCCTGACGCTGATTGGCTTCAATATCTGCTTCCTGCCGATGCACAAGCTCGGGCTGGAAGGGATGAACCGCCGGATTGCCGATTACGATCCCAAGTTCGCTGTGCTGAATGTGGTCAGTACCATCGGTGCCTACATTCTGGCCGTCTCGACCTTCCCCTTCATCTTCAACGTCCTCTACAGCATCTTTAAGGGTGAGAAAGCGCCCAGCAATCCCTGGGGTGGCTTGACCTTTGAATGGCAAACCACATCGCCGCCGCCGCACGAAAACTTCGCGGTTGATCCCGTGTTGTTGATTGCGCCCTACGAATATGGGACAGAAGAAGCAAAGGAAATTATCAAGGCGGGACCCTTTTTAGCGACCGCTGCTGCCGAAGGATAGGAGCCACTCATGCAAAGTTCGATCGATTCAACTTCAGTCGTCAATTACCCGGCAGAGGTCGCCCATGGGAGCGGTCATCATGCCCATCCGGATCACCGGATTTTGGGCGTGATCGTCTTCCTGATTGCGGAAGCCATGATTTTCCTGGGTTTGTTCACCGCCTATTTGACCTTCCGCGCCGTTTCCCCCGTGTGGCCCCCCGCTGGCACCCCGGAACTGGAATTACTGCTGCCGGGAGTCAACACCATCATTCTGATTTCCAGTAGCTTCGTCATTCACAATGCCGATGTCGCTGTGAAAAAGAATGATGTCAAGGGGTTACAACTGTGGTTTGCCATCACCGCCGCCATGGGCGCGATCTTCCTGGTGGGTCAGTTGTATGAATACTTCCACCTGGAGTTCGGTCTGAAAACCAACCTGTTTGCCAGCACCTTCTATGTGCTGACCGGGTTCCATGGTCTCCACGTGCTATTCGGGCTGGTGTTAATTTTGGGTGTGTTGTGGCGATCTCGCCAGCCCAACCACTACTCCGAAACCAGCCATTTTGGCGTTGAAGCCGCCGAAATCTACTGGCACTTTGTCGATGTCGTGTGGATTGTCTTGTTCATCCTGCTGTACTTACTGAAGTAAAAGGCAGTGGGCAGCGGGCAAAGGGCAGAGGGGGCAATCCCTTCTGCCCTTTGTGTTTTCTAATTATGCCAAGGAAAATATAGCGCAGCAGTGGTGTCCATCATCTTCAATTCCCTCTCTTCCTCCCATTCTTCCCATTCTTCCCATTCCTCCTGCCTCCTGCCTCCTGATTCCCCCCTCCCCCAATTCCCGAAACATTCTCCGATTGTTAGGATGTGACCATCACTTAATGGGAAGATTAAAAGACCTTAACTTTATATTTCTACACTTTTCCCGTTACTCGATCGCTGTCTTCGCCATACTCAATCGCTTGGAGCCAAGCCAACGCAATGATTCCTAATGACTCTGCCTTGTTCGGTGCCTCTCTGAATTCTGACCCTGTTGACCCATTGTTGCTGGGCGATCGCCCCGATAAGCCGGAAGAAGCTTGCGGGGTGTTTGGTGTGTTTGCGCCCGGTGAGGATGTGGCGAAACTGGCCTACTTTGGACTGTATGCCCTTCAACATCGGGGGCAGGAATCCGCTGGGATTGCCACCTTTGAGGGGCAAACGGTGCATTTGCACAAAGATATGGGGCTGGTGTCTCAAGTTTTTAATGAAGGCATTTTGAATCAATTGCCGGGTGATTTGGCGGTCGGGCATACGCGGTACTCGACGACGGGTTCCAGCCGGGTGGTGAATGCGCAACCAGCTGTGGTCAAGACGATCGCGGGTTCTCTGGCGCTGGCTCATAATGGCAACCTGGTGAATACGCCCGCGCTCCGGGAAGAAATTCTGCAAAATAATCACACCCTCCTGACCACCACCGATTCGGAACTGATTGCTTTTGCGATCGCGGAAGAAGTGAATGCGGGTAAAACTTGGCTGGAAGCGGCGATCAGCGCGTTTAATCGGTGTCATGGCGCATTTAGTTTGGTGGTGGGTACGCCGGAAGGACTGCTGGGCACCCGCGATCCAAATGGGATTCGCCCCCTCGTGATTGGCACCCTGGCGAAAGAATCTCCAGATGAACCAACGCGGTATGTGCTGGCCTCCGAAACCTGTGGTCTGGATATTATTGGGGCTGATTTTCTGCGGGATGTGGAACCCGGGGAAGTGGTGTGGATTACGGAAGCGGGGATGGCCTCCTTCCATTGGGCGACCCAACCCCAACCTAAGCTCTGTATTTTTGAGATGATTTATTTTGCCCGTCCCGATAGCCTGATGCAGAACGAAAGTCTGTATACCTACCGGATG
This sequence comes from Cyanobacteriota bacterium, assembly GCA_027482985.1. GTDB lineage: Bacteria > Cyanobacteriota > Cyanobacteriia > Leptolyngbyales > Leptolyngbyaceae > JSC-12. The sequence goes on along the minus strand of JAIXVO010000107.1, from coordinate 115 downwards.
CGGATTGGACGGATTTTGGCGGCAGAATCTCCGGTGGATGCGGACATCGTGATTGCGGTGCCAGATTCCGGCGTGCCAGCGGCGATCGGCTTTTCGCAAGCCTCCGGGATTCCCT
>JAIXVO010000793.1 GCA_027482985.1 Cyanobacteriota bacterium | reverse complement strand
TGCGGATGGGGGCGATCGCGATTGGTCTGGGGGTTGGGTACATCGTTGCGGCATTTATGGGGATGGTGGATCTGAGTCTGTTGAGCAAATTGCCCCTGATCAGCTTGCCCATTCCCTTCCGTTATGGCTTGAGTTTTGATTTTCCCGCTTTTCTCCCCTTTGTCTTGGTTTATATTCTCACGGCGATTGAAACCGTGGGCGACTTAACCGCAACCTCAGCGGTGTCCGGGGAACCTGTTTCGGGGTCGGTTTATATCCGCCGCATCAAAGGGGGCGTGATGGGAGATGGGGTCAACTCCGCGATCGCGGCGCTGCTGAACACGTTCCCCAACACCACCTTTAGCCAAAACAATGGGGTGATTCAAATGACGGGGGTGGGGAGTCGCTATGTCGGGTTCTACATTGCCGGAATTTTTGCGGTATTGGGTTTGTTACCGATTGTGGGTGGCTTTTTCCAGGCTATTCCGCAGCCTGTCCTGGGTGGTGCAACGATGGTGATGTTCGGCTCGATCGCGGTGGCGGGGATGAATATTGTGACCTCATCCAACCTGGATCGCCGTTCCACAATTATCGTGGCGGTCTCCTTAGCCATGGGGTTGGGTGTGCTGTTTGTGCCCGAAGTCTTTGATGATAAGCCCGCGATCATTCGCAACTTGTTTGGCTCCAGTATTTCTGCTGGTGGCTTAACGGCGATTCTGTTGAGCTTGTTGCTACCGGGTCATTCAGCGTCTAAGAAAAAGCGGTAGTTTGATCTGCGATCTCGCTCCTCACGCTGAAATGCTTTGATGACTTGCGCTCGCATTCAGTCTGCCTGAGTGTCAGCAGTGGCGCTGACGGTGGCAGCTGGCTTGGAGGGAAACGGTGAGCGATCGCAGGCACTCTCGAACTACAGAATTTTCTCTAAGCCGTAGACGAGATTTTTGAGCGGTAGCACTTTGCGGATCGCAAGGAGGACTCCTGGCATGTAGCAGACGCGATCGCTGGTATCGTGACGCAGGGTGTAAATTTGTCCGGCGGCACCGAAAATCACTTCCTGATGAGCAATCAATCCCGGCAGCCGGACACTGTGAATCCGAATTCCTTCCTCGGCTTGACTGCCTCGCGCCCCGGCAATTTTTTCGGTTTCGGTGACTGCGGGCGGATTAAAGGTTTTGCCCAGTCCTGCCAACATTTGGGCGGTTTGAATGGCCGTCCCACTGGGGGCATCGGCCTTTTGGTTGTGGTGCAGTTCAATGATTTCCACATGGTCAAAATATTGGGATGCCTGAATTGCCGCCTGTTGCAACAACACCATGCCAATCGAAAAGTTGGGCACCAGTAAACACCCCGTACTGGCTTTGTCACAGAATTCGGCTAAATCCTCAATTTGGGCGGGACTTAAACCCGTGGTGCCGACGACGGGCCGCACCCCATAGGCGATCGCCGAACGAATATTGTCATACACCGAATCGGGATGGGTGAAATCGACCATTACGCCCGGTTCTTTGTCCTGCGCCACAAATGCCAGCATCGGTTGAAAGTCACTGGTAATTGGGACTTCTAACGTGCCACATCCTGCCAGTTCGCCAGCATCTTGACCCTGGAGCTCAGGACTGAGATCCACCGCTCCCATCAACACCATGTCAGGGGCTGCCGCGATCGCCTTCACCACCTCGCGACCCATTTTTCCTGCTGCACCATTGACTAAAACTGGGATCGGATCTGCCATAATTGCCTACCGAAAATGCCAACCTTGGTATTCTAAATCGGGAATTGGCATTCCTCCGCCCTTGGACCCGGAATTTCCCAAAATCACGAATACGGGCGATCGCGACTCAACCAGATCCCTGTCAGGGCAGGTTTAGCATCAAGATGATTGGACTCTCAACAGTTCTGGGGAGAAACCTGCCCCTACCGGGGGGCAATTTTTGGTATTAACATACCTGACACACCAAAATAGCTGCCCTCCTCCCCTCACCCCTGCTCCCAGAGCGGGAGCAGGGGAACTAATCAAATCTTTCTCCCCTCGCCCATTTTGGGAGAGGGGGCGGGGGTGAGGGCGGTTTTGGTGCGTGAAGTATATGAGTGCCCAATTTTTCTCATCACTGGCTTAAGTCAAGGGCAGCAAGATTTCAAACTCAGTGCCCGTGGCGGTTAAGTCGGGGTTGATCCAGGTGATGCCCGGCTCTTCTCCTCGCGCTGCCCGCTGCAACTCTTGATTTTCGAGGCTGTGGGAACGGACTTTAAACTTGCCCCCATGCTTGGCGGTCACAATCTGGTAACTCACGGCTAAACTGGTTTCTTTCTCCGTCCGCCGCTTCACCGAGAAGGACTCCAACAGTTGCCGCTGCGCTTCTTTCGATAAGCCCGTGCCATTGTCGGCAATGCGAATGGCAATCCAGCGGGTGGCGCTATGGGTGCCCTGAGCGACGGTACAAACCTGCGTGGTGATTTCAATGGTGGGTTTGATTGGGGTGGGCGGGGTGGCATCCAGATGGGGGCGTTGCATTTCCAGGTCGAGTTGTTGGCTGACGGCTTGCATCAGCAGACTATCCAGACAGTTGCTCAGGATGTTCATGAACACCTGATTGAGTTGACCGGGGTAGCAAACGACGGGCGGCAATTGGCCATAGTGTTTGATGATGTGAATGTCGCTCGTGAGCCGACTTTTGAGCAGGAGCAGAATCCCATCGATCGCCTCATGCAAATTCGTCGGCTTCGGGTAGACCTCATCAATGTGGCAAAAATTTTGCAGACTGGTCGCCAGTTTCGACAACCGCTCGGCTCCAGCTTTCACACTGTCGATCGCGCGGGGCAGATCTTCGCGTAAATAGTCCAGTTCCACGTCCGCTTGTAATTGGGCGAGGGCGGCGGGTGGTGTCGGCAAGTATTGTTCATACGCTGCTAGCAATTGCAGCATTTCCTGACTGTAGGTGGCGATGTGGCTCAAATTGCCCCAAATGAAGCTCACTGGATCCAAAATTTCGTGAGCCACGCCATCCACCAGGCGACCCAGATTCGCCATTTTATCGCTTTGGATCATTTGGGCCTGGGTGCGCTCGTACCGGACTTGGGTTTCAATGCCGCGAATTTGCCAGTGGGCAATGTTGAGTTCATGCACATCCAGCAGTAGATAGCCAGTCTCCATTTGCACGATGATCGGTTCGTTCAGGAGGGTGGGCGATCGCCGGAGGGCTTGATGGGCGGCGGTCAAAATCGGGGTGTCGCCCGGCAGGATCAGTAATTCGCAGCGGGCATAACTTTGCAAGACCGAGAGCGGTTGTTGCAGAAACAGGTCAATGCCTTGCGGTCGAATGAGAAACTCCAGCAGCCGTTGGCGCGAGATCATGCCGACAAAATTCCCAACATCGACCAAAATGGCACCGGGGAGGAGTGGGTGATGCTCGAATACCTGAGCGAGTTCTAACCCCACGCGACTCGTCTCAATCTCAAACTGATGCAGTTGTAAGTCCTTTAACGCGGACTCCAAATCTAACGCTTTATAATTTTCCCCGCTGAGGGTTGGCATCCTGATGGATTGACGGGCGGCGGAGCGAGATGGCTGACCCATAAGTATGTTCACCGAGGCTGGCAACAGTATCTGTTTCTCAGACTGCCCAAATCCTGGATGTCACTAACTTTATTTTTATCTGCTAAAAGTGTTCGTCGCTGACAACTTGCTGCCATTAGGATTGCAGCGTCGGTGTCTCCACCTGCTGTAGAGCGCTAACCAGATCGGGCACACTGGCATAGCGTTCATTGGGCTGTGGGTTGGTAAGTTTGCGGATAATGGCGACCAGATCGGCAGTTATGCCAGGGACATATTCGGCATAAAATCGCAGCCCTTGCTCGCGTTGGGCATAGAACGTTTCCGGTGGTTTGCCCGTGAGTAAATAAACCAGGGTCGGCCCCAGAGCATACAAATCGGATGCGGGTGAGACTTGGGCTTGTTGTTGTTCTGGCGCGGCATAGTCTGTGTGAGACGGTGCGGGAGCTAGGGTGTTGGCGGGGGTCAGCCCGGTGATGACCAGCGGCGTATTTGGTGTCGCGCGTTGAATCAGGTGGGTGGGTTTGATCTGTTGATGGATAATCGCCGGGGTTTGGCGGTGTAAGTAGTGCAACCCATCACAGATTTCGAGGATGCGGGCGATCGCTAAAGTGGTGGGCAATGGCCCCTCCGTCGCGACAATTTGCGCCAGCGATCGCCCATAAACGGGTTCCATCACCAGATAGGGTTGCCCCTGATCCAGCAGCACTTCCGTGTAACGAGGGAGACTGGGATGGTGCAGGCTTAACAGGTGCCGTGCTTCTTGATCAAATAGGGTAACGGCTTCGGGGTGTCCCATCCACTGCGGTAAAGGCGTTTTGAGGATGGCGGTTTGGCCCCCTTTCCAGCCTAAGTAGGAAATACTGACAGCGCCCTGCTCCAGCTCCTTCACCAGCCAGTAAGCCTCAACCTGCCCAATCACCCGTAGCGGTTTACCACACACCAGGCAAAACAGCTGGTCAGACTGTAAGTATTGGTGACAGCAGTCAGAGAGTTCTAAGCCAGGAGTGGTGCCCGCATGCATGTAACTGCCACTGTGGTCTTCTGCCTGGACGGTTGTTTGCCGCGCAACATTGCTGGTAGGGATGACCGGATCGGTTTGGGGTTGACCCAGAGTTTTTTCGCCAACCATTTCCTGGGCTGACGCTAACCCCTTATCGCCTAAATGAATTTGCACATTGGGTCCCGATCGCGCCAGCCGGATCACCACCCCATCCTCAACGGGCACCTGGGTAATTCGTCGCCCATCCAGATAAGTGCCATTCGCACCCAGGTTGACGATTTCCCAACCCGTTTCAGATTTGCGAATTTCCACATGGTGCCGCGACACGACAGCACTGTAGAGAATGACGTGGTTGTCGGTAGAGCGCCCAATGCGAATGACCGATTCATGCTCAAAGTTCCAACTTTGAACCGGGATCGACTGCATGGGATGCAAAAGGGTGAGGGTAATCACGCTGGCAAGAGAGAGCCTGAATTGTAAACAATAGAATCCGAACTGGAACGATTTGAGGAACGGCTACTCAAACAGTGCAAATTAATACCATGTTCTAACCTAACTCAAATCGCCCAAATTAAGAAAGCTGAAAGAGAAAAGTCACTTTGTCGCCTTTCCCCAGGGCAATGCGATCGCCGGGTCGCAACCGATGGCGATTGCCCATGGGCAGCGGCAAATTGTTGATGTAGGTGCCGTTCGAACTGCCCACATCTTCAATGTAGTGGGAGTCGCCTTCCAACCGAATATCGGCATGAATGCGTGACACAATTTCGGAATTGGGAAACCCAGAAATGTCAATATCCGGCGGAATGCGATCGTTGGGTTTGCCCAGATGAATCACCGCCAAACTTTGCGGCAACTCAATTTCGGTATTCGTCTGAATGTGCAGCAGCTTGGCGGTTTGTTGCTGTAACTGGGTACGATTGTCGGGTTTCACGCTGACGGGCACTGAGTCCACATCCAACGAGGTTGAGGCGGCGGACGGGGCCATGGGTGGGGGCGAGGCGGCTGCCGCGATCGCGGGCTCAACAGACCCATTCGCAATCACGGGGGCGGGTTCTGCGGGAACGGCGATCGCGGGTGGGGTGGGCACGGGGGCGATGGCTTCCGGTGGGTCTGTCAGCGGGGCGGCGATGGGGGCCGCGAGTGACTCAACGGGCACCGGAGGCGCAGGCTCGACGACCTTCAAATGAAAACCACACTGCCCACAAAAACTGGCATCCGATTGAACATTTGCGCCACAGTTGGGACAGGCGGTTGTCGTCGGTAGAGGAGTATAACAGGCTTCACACTGCACCGCACCCGTTGGATTTTGATGGTTGCAATTTGGACAGACAATCATGAACATTTCCCATCTCTGAGGACAATGATAGACGAGACTGGGGAGCAGGGCATAGAGAGTTCAGGGCGGACGCAGTTGGCTCAGTGGTTAGAGTTCTGCTTCGGGTGTTGCGATCGCATCGGGTTCGGTGGGTGCCGGGGTGAGCCGGGGCGGGGCTTGATCGAGCCGATCCATGACATCTTCAATCAGGGCGCGACGAATCCAGATCTGACAGACCACCACCAGCGGCAGGGCTAACAGCAGTCCCCAGAAGCCAAAAATGCTAGCAAAGAAGACCTGTGCCAGGAGCGTGACGGCTGGCAGCAGATTTACGTGTTGCGCCATCAGGTAAGGCGTTAGCAGATTACTTTCAAACTGTTGAATACCCACATAGAGGCCCAACACCAGAAGGGCTTTGACGGGGGAATCGAGGAGGGCGATCGCCATGGGTGGAATCACGCTAATCGTCGGTCCCAGGTTGGGAATGAAGTTGAGCAGTCCTGCCAACACGCCATTTGCCAACGCCGCCGGTACCCGAATCGCGGACAGTCCCAACGTACTTAGGATCGCGATCACGCCCATACTAGTCAACGCCCCAACAATCCATTGCCCTAAAGAGGTTTCGCATTCCAGCAAAATCTGATCCACCCGCCGCCGATAGAACGAGGGAAAGAGCCGAATGAATCCGCCCCGGTAGGGGGTGGGATTAATCAACATCATCAGCCCCAGCACCAGAATCAGCAGGACGTTGATCATCGTGCCCAGAGAACTGGAAAAGAACGCAAAAGACCCCCCCAGCAACCGATTGACGACGGGCAGGGCTTGTTGCGCCACACTATTAAAATTGGGTACGAAGGGTCTGACCCCGGCTGGTACGGCGCGATCGAGCGAGTTGAGCCAGTCTCCCACCTGCTGAATCCCCTGCGGTGCCAGCACAAAGATTTCTTGCAATTGTTTGGCGAAGGGCGGCACAATCAGCCAGAAAAAGGCGATCGCAAAACCCAGCAAGCACAACACCGACAGCAACACGGCGGGCGATCGCTGAATGTTGAGCCGCTTTTGTAGCCACCGCGCCAGCAAATTCAAACTATTTGCTAGCACCACCGCCGCAAACACAATCAGCAACAAATCCCGAATTTGCCACAGGATGTAAACCGACGCGAGCAAGATCAGCAGGGCAATCCATTGACCCAATTTCATGGGAAGACCTCCAGAGGGGGAAGGAAGGGGAAGGGAGGGGAAGGGAGGAGACAGAAGTCAGGAGGGAAGGCAGGACATCGGTGGAGGCAGGAGGGGATGGCAGTAGCAGAAGCCGAAGGAGGGACAAGAAGGAGCCAGGAAGCAGGCAGGAGCGCAAGGACGATGTTACCCAAATCTCGTCAAGACTTGCCGCTGCCACCTCCCCCACTTCTCCCACCTCCCTCACCTCCCTCTCATTCCTCCTGTCTCCTGACTACGTTCGGCTGAGCGCTCACGTCGAAGCCTGTCTCCTGTCTCCTTCCTCTCATCACAAACAGAACCGCCATCAGTATACTCGGGGTGAGGACGGCGATCAGGGCGGTGGGAGTGTTGCCTTGGACGGGGAGGTAGATGCCGCCATATTTGATCGCGAAGGAGAGGAAGGTTGAGGCGAGGAAGACTTTGAGGATGAAACCGATCATTGGGAAGGACTCGTTGACTGTCAGCAGGTACAAATGATTGTTCTCCACTGTAAGCGGCGGGACGGAGCGGCGGCAATGGCAGGGCGATCGCCCTCAACTCGACTTTTCAGGGGGTGGGGCAAACAGGCACCGCAGTTCCGCTTGTTGACTGAATTTCCAGATCAGGCCATCGACGAGATAGTGATAGATCACGATCATGGTGAAGGGGACAAACAACCATAAGCCCCACCCTTGATCCAGTAAGCCAAAAATTTCGATCGCGCCCACAATCAAACCATACAGCATGGCGACTCCGAACCATTTCCAGACCACATTGGGAATACCGGGAAAACGTTGTTTCTGGTAGTGCATGATCCAGCCCTGATATTGCACATTGTGGTAAACGGTTTCCAGGGCTTCGGCGACGAGGAAGGGAGTAGCGGTGGCAAAGAAGACGAAGTAGTGGGTGGAAAGGGCGGCAGTGAGAAACAGTAATTTGGGGAGATTGAGGGGTTGGCGTTGCCAGAGGCGTTGCAATTGACGAGCAATAAATCCGATTAAAAAGATCCAGAAGCTATGCCAAAAGACTGCTTCGATCGCGGGTGGAAAATCAGGGAACCAACTTTGTAAGTTCCCATAAATAATCACGGGATTACCAATTTCGGTGTAGTCATAAAAGAAGCAGGCGAACATCCCGCTATAGAACAAACCAAAATCAAGCCAATCATCAATTTTGTGGCGATCGCGATTCAGGTTTTTATAGGCTTTTAACAAGCCAAAATGTTGCCGAATGATGTGAAAACTACCCAATACGGACGCAAAGACGATTAATTCGGCTTCTTTGCCCAGGGCGATCACGCCAAAGCCCAGCCCGATCAAGCCCAGTAAGCCCCAGGTATGAAGCGATCGCCGTTGCTGAAACTCCACGGGATCGAGATGGGTGCGCGAAAAGGTCTGAAAAATGTGGGGATGATCAAACAACGCGGTGAACACAAAGTAGGTCAATAACACGGCATCACTGCGCCAAAAGTGCCCCTGTTGTGCCAGCGTGTACAATCCCCAAAATGCGAAAGTCAGCCCACAGCTACCGATGAAAAAGAACAAATCGTAGCGGGGGCTGACAATCCAGCGATCGCGAAACCAGGTGTTCCAGGCCAGCGCAGAATGGGTGGTTGGGGTGGTCACACTCATGCAAATGAACCAGCGCAGCAATCACCTATTATCGAGTGAGTAATTGTGACCCATTAAAAATCACATCGTTTGTTTCACAAAGATTGACGTTGGCTCGTTCCACTGCCCGATTTTGAGCCGTCACCACACGAATGTCATAGGCGCAAGTGCCCGACACGCCGCGCGAAAACGTGATCCGGGTGGTTTCGCCAACCCCAAGCACGTCACGCCCTAACACATCTTCTTCCCAATCGTCGGTACTGACGGTCGAGACGTACACTTCATTAATTTGGATTCGACTATCGTTCACCAATTGGAAGTCTCGCTGATCGGCAAAAGCGGCCTGACTCGTCAAGGCGATCGCGGGCAGCAACAACACTGTAGCCGATAACAATTTGGGTAAAACGCGCTGCATCGTGTCAAATTCTCCTTTGAATTAACAGTAGGGATAGTGTGTAAGTGCCTGGTGCCATCATCCAGTGCGGCTGACTCAAGATGGACTACAACTCACACCCGTCGCATGCCGGATACATTTCGCGATTTGGGTATCGATCGTCATGATGTGGTTGACTAACCAGTCCGCCAATTGCGCGTGAGCCTGACGCGCAATGTCCTCACTCGCTCCACTGTCGCGATAGGCCGTTTGCAATTCGCTAAAAATATTCAAAAATTTGGCATGGGCTTGGTGATTCGTATCCGCGATCGCGCATTTGTGTTTGTTGGCGCAGCTTTCTTCCTGCTCAAAATGCCATTCCGTAAAGTACTTCAGGAACGTCAATAATTTCTTAATGGCACTCGCTCCCGTCCCATTTTCGATCGCCGCCGAAAAATCATTGAACGCGTAAATTAATTCCTTATGCTGGGTGTCGATCATCGGCACACCCACCGTCAATTCTGGTGTCCACTCAAATTTCTGCATCATTGTGCTCCCAGGTTAATCATTTTCAGGTCAATGAATTCATGTCGCTAGAGTGCCCAGGCGGAAAAAGGGCGATCGCGATCGGGAGTCATAACGTCGTAAAAAGTAATTTTCGTTAATAGAGGAGAGAAGTCAGGAGTCAGGAGAAATCGGAGGGGGAGGACTGTGAGGGATGGTAAGGAATGCCTGGGATCGGGTGATGTGCCAGCAGCAAGGTTTTGTCAAAGAGTGCCTGCCCCTTTCTGCCTCCCGACTTCTGCCTCCTGCCTCCCAACTTCTGCCTCCTGCCTCCTGCCTCCTGACTTCTGCCTCCTCCCTCCCCTGGTCGGTTTCCCCCATCAGAGCGATCGCAACAAATTCTTTACAATAGCCATAGACGCAGGTTGTGAGCGAGTTTTTCCGGGTTGTGGCAGGGAGAACTGGCGGCACAACCCATCGCGAACGAAGGAGCAAATTGCCCATGCCCGTTGAAACGAATAACAAAATGAAAACACCGCGCCCGCGTCAATTTGGGGGCGGGCTATTGATTTTAGTGAGCTTACTTTTAGTCCTGAACTTTGTAGTGCCGTCCTTCTTTGGACAACGCACGCCCCAAATTGCCTATAGCGATTTTGTGACGCAAGTGCAGGCTGGCAAGGTGGCTCAGGCGCTGATTACGCCGAATCGGATTGAGTTCACGCTGAAGCCGGACGCGATCGCGGATACGACCCAACCGCCGCCACCGCCACGGCTTTACAGTACGACTCCGCTGCCGATTGATTTGGATCTGCCGAAGATTCTGCGCGACAATGGCGTGGAATTTGGCGCTCCACCACCCAGTAACAACGGCTGGATTGGCACGGTCTTGAGTTGGGTGGCACCGCCATTGATCTTCTTTGGCATCTGGGCGTTTCTGATGAATCGGCAAGGGGGCGGCGGACCTGCCTCTCTCACCGTTGGCAAGAGCAAAGCCCGGATTTACTCAGAAGGGGTGACGGGGGTAAAATTCCCGGATGTGGCGGGGGTCGATGAAGCCAAAGCCGAACTGCAAGAGATTGTCGATTTTCTCAAGAATGCGGATAAGTACACCCGCTTAGGAGCCAAGATTCCCAAAGGTGTGTTGTTGGTGGGGTCACCCGGAACTGGGAAAACGTTGCTGGCTAAAGCGGTGGCTGGAGAAGCCGGAGTGCCGTTCTTCAGCATTTCGGGTTCGGAATTTATCGAACTGTTTGTGGGGGTAGGTGCGTCTCGCGTCCGCGATCTGTTTGAGCAGGCGAAGAAGCAAGCGCCGTGTATTGTGTTCATTGATGAGCTAGATGCGCTGGGTAAATCCCGGGCTCAAAATGGGGCGTTTGGGGGCAACGATGAACGGGAACAAACCCTGAACCAATTGCTGACTGAAATGGATGGGTTTGAGGCGAATACGGGCGTGATCTTGCTGGCGGTGACGAACCGACCCGAAGTGCTCGATCCGGCACTACGTCGTCCTGGTCGCTTCGATCGCCAGGTGGTGGTCGATCGCCCCGACAAGATCGGGCGGGAAGCGATTCTCAAAGTCCATGCTCGTAACGTCAAACTGGCGGATGATGTGGATCTGGGGGCGATCGCGGTAAGGACTCCCGGCTTTGTGGGCGCAGACCTCGCCAACCTGGTAAATGAAGCCGCTTTGTTAGCCGCGCGGAATGGTCGGCAATCAGTCGTGATGGCAGACTTTGCGGAAGCGATCGAACGCGTGATTGCCGGACTGGAGAAGAAATCTCGCGTGTTGAATGAGATGGAAAAGAAAGTGGTGGCTTATCACGAAGTTGGACATGCAATCATTGGGGCGTTGATGCCCGGTGGCGGCAAAGTTGAGAAAATCTCGATTGTCCCCCGTGGCGTAGGTGCCCTCGGTTACACGTTGCAATTGCCGGAAGAAGACCGCTTCCTGATGGCAGAAGACGAAATTCGCGGTCGGATTGCCACCCTCCTGGGCGGTCGTTCCGCCGAAGAGATCATCTTTGGCAAGGTGTCTACCGGAGCCAGCGACGACATCCAAAAAGCGACCGACTTGGCAGAACGCTCCGTCACTCTATACGGCATGAGTGATGTCCTGGGGCCGATCGCCTTTGAGAAACAGCAAATGCAATTCCTCGATGGCTATCAATCCCCACGGCGCGCCGTCAGTCCAAAGGTGACGGAGGAGATTGACCGGGAAGTGAAGGAAATCGTCGATGGCGCACATCACATGGCACTCGCCATTCTCAGCCAAAACCGTCACATCCTGGAAGAAACCGCTCAGGAATTGCTGAATCAGGAAGTGCTCGAAGGGGAACCCCTCCGCGATCGCCTAAAGCAGGCCATTGCCCCTGCCGAAATGGAGAAATGGCTCCTCAAGGGTAAATTGCCCGCAGGGACACCGCTAATGCAGGAGACGTTGGGGTAGGGGCGGGGGGTAATGGGTAATGAATGGGGAATGGGTAATGGGTAATGGGTAATAGGTGATGGGTAATGGGTCAAAGCCCTTTTATCCGGCTCAATCACCAACTACCAACTACCAACTACCAACTACCAACTACCAAATACCAATTACCCATTACCCATTACCAAATACCAATTACCCATTACCAACTACCAACCACCAACCACCTTCTGATACACTTGACCTATATGCACCTTCGCGATCGCTCATTGGCTAATGGGAGCGATCGTTTTTTGTTGGCATTGAGAGTGCTCAGTTTTATCGTCTGATTGGTTGAGAAGTAGACTCTATTGTAATTGAGAAGTGAGTCATGAATCATACTTGCTAGTTGCTGGAGAATAGTCTGAGGGCTGTGCAGAAAATAGTCTTCTTGTGATGCGTTACTACGAGTGGGACATGATTGAACTGTAAATTTCTGACTGTTGATCTCGGCTTAATGCTTGTGGGCGCGATTCTGGTAGAGATGCCAGAGTGATGGCGTTAAAGACAGGATGATGATGAGGGTGATGATGGGTATCAGGTAATGATCAACATCAGGAATGAGATTGCCGAGAAAGTAGCCTGCGAGGAGTAACCCGCCTGTCCACAATAGTCCGCCTAGGATGTTGTAGACCGCAAAGTGGCGATACCGCATGGGGGCAGTACCAGCGGCGATCGATGCGAAGGTACGAACAATTGGCATGAATCTTGCCAAGCCGATCGCCTTCCCCCCATGCCGATCGTAAAATGCTTGCGCTTTCAGTAAATGTTGCTTGCGAAACCAGCGGGAATCGGGACGCTGGTATAGCCGCCGCCCCAACCAGCGCCCAGTACGATAGCCCACATTGTCTCCCACCATCGCAAAGAGAACGGCTCCGGGTAGAAGAATCCAGCGGTTGAGGAGTTGTTAGGAGGAGAGAAATCCGGCAGTCAATCAGAGGCTATCACCAGGTAAGAAGAAGCCGACCAATAACCCCGACTCGGCAAAGATGATGCCCCAAACTCCGAGATAGCCTAAAGACTGAATGAGTTGAGGCTAATTGGTCATGGGAGAGTCCTTCAATGAACTGGGATAGTTTGGCATGACGTTGTGAACGATCCCAGTATTTCCGGTCTTTTCGATTAAATCCAGACCTGCCACAACATCTTCATGGCAGGTGTTGGGAAGCCTGGATCAAGCTGGATGACTAGGGTTGGTTGGAGTTAGATAATCCTCCCATCCGCTCTTCAGCCGCTTGAACGGCCTGATTGATTTCAGTATTAATCGCATGATTGAGCACTTGGTCAGTCTCGGTCTTGAGTTGTTGTTCAATCATTTCAGCCCCCGGAATGTGGGCAGCGATCGCATCAAGGCTCTGGTTGACCCATTGATCCGCTTGAGTATCAATGACTGCATCTGCGGCAAAGTCACTGGCTTGTTGCGAGAAATTAGAGTCTGTCATGATGATTCCTTAGATTATGAATGAGTATCAGAAATAGGCATGAGACACAGCTGAATGGATTTTTTCAGAAACAGCAGCAGCAAACCTCACCATGACTTGGAACGAAGACTGATTCTACCGATTTAACCCGTGGACTGTAAAAGCAATGAAATGAAAGCTTTGCCACCTGTGATTAAAGTATTAGCAAAACAGGGAGTGGTGTTTGCTTTCGATGCGCTCAATACTCAAAAAAACTTGCGCTCAAATCATCACGTCTGAAAATCACTATTTAGGGGTATTGAAGGGGAATCATGGTAATTTCTTGAAGGCGATTAAATCGGAGATTGGGCAATGCGGCGATGGGGAGGCTGGGGAGTGGGATTGGGTGTGATGGTGGTAAGCGTAAGTGGGAGCGCGATCGCGCAAATATCGCAACCTGATGCGATGGGAGATTATGCCCGGAATGAAACGCCGCTACTAGGGATCGTGCCAGCCGGGAGTAACCTTCAGCCGGGATCGATGTGGCGGGTCGTGAGTCCGGGGTTAAATTGTCGGCGGCAGGCGACGGTGAATGCGCCGATTGTGCGGCAATTTCGGGCGGGCGATCGCTTACAGGCGGAAGTGGGGCGTGGGGGGTCGGATGAAGTCTTCCTGAACCCCAAAGATGCCACTGGCAAACCCTGGATGTGGGTACGCTCAACGACCTATCGGCTAGAAGCAGCTTGTTACGTCCGCGCCAACCGGCGCTATATTCGGCCTGTTACCCAACGGTGAAGGGGCGATCGCTCCTCAGCCTTTAAGCATCCACATACAACTGTTGTTCGAGTTGCTCATCCCAGTAAGCCGCTTCAATTTTGTGCCCATCTAAATCGCGGACGAAACAACCATAGTAGGGTTCGCCATAATGCGGCCTGCCACCGGGGGGGCCGTCATCCGTGCCACCAGCCGCGATCGCGGCCTCATAAAAGGCCTGAACCGCCTCCTTGCTGGCGGCGATAAAGCCAATATGAGTGCCGTTTCCAACGGTCGCAGTCTGCTCGTCAAACGGAGTTTCGATCCAGAACTCGGGATATTTTTTGCCATAAGCCACTGCGCCGGGATGCTCCATCATCCGCTGAATGCCCAGCGTAGGCAGCACGCGATCGTAAAACGCGATCGCCCGTTCAAAGTCATTTGTACCCAAGGACACATGGGAGAGAATACTGGGATTTACATCCATCAGACAGTCTCCTATAAATTCATTTGTCCTATTATATGGCTGGGGATGGTAATGGGTGATGGGTAATGGGTGATGGGTGATGGGTGATGGGTAATCAGGAAGAAGGGGCGAGGGCAGATAGCCGTCATGCT